>CAKSWM010000020.1 GCA_934511545.1 uncultured Oscillospiraceae bacterium
CTCATAGACCGTTTTTACGGTATTGTAGATGCTTTTCACATCGTAGCCCTTGTCGGCAAGGAAGGCGCATTCTTTCAAAGAAATCGTCTGATCCGCATCCATTTTTTTGAGGAAGCGGTCATACGTCCAGCAGGACGGCAGCGGCTCCGTGATATTGAACCCGCAGTAATGGGCGATGATGCGGTTGTTGTCCAGATAATCCGCCAAATCTGTGATCTGAGAGAAACCCTCGCATTTCATAACGATAAAAGCACAGACCATGGCTTCCTTCGGAAAGCCCCGCCGCCCGGTTGCCGCCCTGGGCAGCGTGAAGTCCAGACTGCTGAAAAGCTTGTCGTAGAACGCAGCGGCGCTTTGGGATGTGAACAGCGTGACATCCTGAATGATTTCCTGTCGGTAGATAGCGGCCAGCCCCTTTCTGGTTGGTGTGATTTGCAACTTCATTTTACCAGAATGGGGCTCCGCTTTCTATATCAATGGAGTGATTTTCGGTTTCAGCCATGGCCGGAATCCCTTACAATCTCTACTCTTTTGGAGTTTTGCTCATGGCTGGTAGGATATAAATGCAGAGGTGATTTATTTGTACGATACCATACTTTTTGACCTTGACGGAACGCTGTCCGATTCCGCCGAGGGTATAATAAACTGTGTTCAGTATGCGCTGGCGGATATGGGCATCAGCGCCGATCGCCGGGAGCTTTACTGCTTTGTCGGGCCGCCGCTCAGGGACATGTTTATGCAGAAGTTCGGCATGGATGAACAGACCGCACAGCGGGCGCAGGCCAAATACCGCGAACGCTTTTCGACCGCCGGCATAAAGGAAAATCACATGTACGATGGCATAGACGAGCTTCTTCGCGAACTTAAGGCGGCGGGAAAACGGCTCGCGGTCGCAACGAGCAAGCCTACGGTATTCTCGCGCCGGATCGTTGAGAGCTATGGGATCATGCCGTATTTCGAGCTTGTCCTCGGCAGCGAGTTCAGCGGCGAACGCCACAGCAAGGCTGAGGTCATAAGGGACGTGCTCTCCATGATGGGCATAAGCGACACATCCTCCGCAGTGATGGTCGGTGACCGTCATTACGACGTGGAGGGCGCGGTGGAATGCGGACTGGACTGCATCGGTGTGTATTACGGCTACGCCGAAGAGGGCGAACTGGAGGCCGCCGGGGCGGTCAAAACGGTACGGACCGTTGAAGAACTGAAGAAATACCTGCTTTCATGACAGAATGAAAAAACACTCCCGAACACCGCTTCCGTTAAGCGGTGTCCGGGAGTATTGCTTTTTACAGGCCGAGAGCTTTCTCGGCGAGGGCAAGATCGGGAGCGACGCGTATCGGATCGCCCGCGGCTTTTATGCCGCTGGCAGTGTCCTTCAGGCCGTTGCCGGTGACGATGGAAACGACGGTCGAGTTGGCGGGGATCAGACCCTGGGCGCAGGCCTTGACAATGCCTGCCGTTCCCGTGACTCCGGCGGGTTCGCCGAACACTCCGCAGGTGCGCCCGAGCAGGCGCATGGCGTCGAAGATCTCTTCGTCCGTGACCTCGACGGTCAGCCCTCCGGACTGCTTTATCGCGTTTATAGCCTTGTCCGGGTTGCGCGGCACGCCGACGGCAATGCTGTCGGCGATGGTGTTTTCCTCCATCGGCTCAATGGGAGAGCCCGTTTCGACCGCGCGGTTGATCGGATAGCAGCCCTGTGCCTGAACGCTTATGAGCTTTGGCAGCCTGTCGGTGAGCCCGGCGCTGTACAGGTCGGTGAAGCCCTTCCACACGCCCGCAATGGTGCAGCCGTCGCCGACGGAAAGCGCGACATAGTCGGGTATCTCCCAGCCGAGCTGTTCGGCTATCTCGAGAGCCACGGTCTTTTTGCCCTCCATGAGATAGGGATTTATCGCGGCGTTGCGGTTGTACCAGCCGTATTTTGCGATAGCCTCGGCGGACAGGCGGAAGGTGTCCTCATAGCTTCCCTCGACGGAGATGACCGTCGCACCGAATATGCGCAGCTGGGCGACCTTGCCGATGGGCGCACGGGAGGGCACGAAGATATAGGTCGAAAGACCCGCCGCCGCGGCATTTCCGGCCAGGGAGGATGCAGCGTTTCCCGTGCTGGAGCAGGCGATGGTGTCATATCCCGCCTCGACCGCCTTGGCTACGGCCAGGGAGGAGGCGCGGTCCTTGAGACTTGAGGTCGGATTCAGTCCGTCGTCCTTTATCCAGATCTTTGCGACGCCGAGCTTTTCTGCAAGTCCCGGCTCGCTGTAGAGAGGCGACCAGCCGACGCGCAGGGGAGGCGCCTGGGTCGTTTCCTCAACGGGCAGAAAGGCGCGGTAACGCCACATTGAACGGTCCCCGCATTCCGCATAGAACTCGCGGCTGACCGTCTGCTTAATGTAATCGTAGTCATATACGATGTCCAGTATCCCGCCGCATTCGCAGGTCGTGATGTCCGGGGCGGGCTCATATTCCCTGCCGCATCTGATGCAGCGCGCACATTTGACGTTTCTCATTTCGCCGCCGCCTCGTTAAAGCTGCATATGAGCTCGTCGATCTCGTGCGCCTGTCTGTGGACGGCGCCCCATGTGTTTTCGGGATCGTACCAGAGGGCGTTGAGCTCTTCGGCGGATTTGCCCTGCTGTTCGACCCAGGTGTAGTATTTGAGGTTGTGAACACGCTTACGCTCGGGATAGGTCAGCTCGAGCATGTTGTCGGTCTTGAGCCCGCCGAGGTGGAGGGCGTAGTCAACGGCGGCCTTTGACGCGCTGTATTCGCCGTCGCGGGCGCGGAGCTCTTCGATGCGGCTGCCGTACATGGAAATGCTGTCGGTCAGGACGGTGGCGACGACATCGTGCTCGTTGAACTCGTAGTATTTTGCCATCTTGATGCAGCAGAGAACGTTTGCAATGCCGGATATGCCCAGCAGACCGAGCTTTTCGACGAAGTCGGGAGCCACGCCCAGCTCGCGCACGAGATATTCGCGGCCCTCGGGTTCATTGAACAGACGCGTGAGGTCGAAGCTGTCGTTGTCATCAATGGCGATGACGAGATCGGTGCTGCGGACGTCGTGGATCCAGGGTACGTGCTTGTCGCCGATGCCCTCGATGCGGTGGCCGCCAAAGCCGTTGCACAGCAGCGTCGGGCACTGGAGAGCTTCGCCCGCGCCGAGCTTCAGGTTAGGATACAGCTCCTTGAGCCTGTCACCGGAGCCGATCGTGCCGGCGGAACCGGTAGTGAAGCATGCGCCCGCAAAGCGGTCGCCGGGGCGCTTTATGTTCTCAAAGGTCTCGGCAAGCGCGGAGCCGGTCACTTCATAGTGCCAGAGGTGGTTGCCCATCTCCTCGAACTGGTTGAAGATCATGCAGGAGGGATCCTGCCGGAGCTCGTTGGTCTTGTCGAAGATTTCCTTGACATTGGATTCGCAGCCCGGCGTTGCGATGACCTCCGCCCCGATGGAGCGCAGCCAGTCAAAGCGTTCCTGGCTCATCTCCGCGGGCAGGATAGCCACGCCGCGCGCGCCGAGCAGGCGGGAGTTGAATGCGCCGCCGCGGCAGTAGTTGCCGGTGCTGGGCCAGACCGCGCGCTGGTTCTGCGCGTCAAACTGTCCGGTCACGAGTCTGGGCACCAGACAGGCGAAGGATGCGCCGACCTTGTGGCAGCCGGTCGGGAACCACTTTCCGACGAGCGCGAAGATGCGGCAGGGCACGCCCGTCAGCTCGCTGGGAAGCTCGATGTAGTTCGGACTGCCGAAGAGACCTCCGCTTTCGACCGGCTCGTTCTTCCAGGATATGCGGAAGAGGTTGACGGGATCAACGTCCCAAAGTCCGGTGCGGGAGAGCTTTTCCTTTATCTCATCCGGGATAAGTCCGGGGTCTTTCATCTGTGCGAAGGTGGGGATCGTGATGCCTTTTTCCCTTGCTATTGCAATGTTGCGCTCGAGCGCGTCCTTTTTTATACTAAGATCTATCATGATTATTCCCTCCCAAAAAATTTGGTTGTTCCAAGTATACGATAAACGGGGAACAAACACAAGTTGTTTTGCGGCGCGTCATATGATAAAATATAGAAACAGAATTCTGTTTCCGCCGTTCCGCACGCGGAGCGTATAAAACGGGAGGGTACTCGAATGAATGCTTTTGTTTTGCACGGTGATATTGCCCATGCGCCGACGCCGGAGGGAGCGGAGTTTTTTGCCGATTCGTTCCTTGTCTGTGCAGACGGACGCTGCCGCGGAATATTCAAAACTCTGCCGGAGCGGTTTGCCGCGCTGCCGGTGCTGGATTTTTCCGGGAAGCTTATAATCCCCGGCCTTTCGGACCTGCACACGCATGCCAGCCAGTATGCCGATCTCGGACTGGGCATGGACTTTGAGCTGATACAGTGGCTGGACGACCTGACCTTTCCGGAGGAGGCCAGATTTGCCGACAGCACATATGCGGAGAAAATATACGGAGCGTTTGTGAAAGCTCTCTTGAGGGGCTTTACCACGCGGGCGGCGATCTTTGCAACGGTGCACGCTCCGGCGACGCTGACGCTCATGCGGCTGCTGGAGGAAAGCGGCCTTCATACGCTTGTCGGAAAGGTTAATATGGACAGGAACTGCCCGCCGTATCTGTGTGAGGCGGGCGCGGAAGGGTCGATAGCGGAGACTCTGCGCTGGCTCGAAGGATGCCGGAATCTCAAAAACACAAAGCCGATCATAACCCCTCGCTTTGTGCCGAGCTGTTCGGACGAACTGCTTGAGCGTCTCGGCGGACTTGTGCGGGAGCGCGGACTGTATGTCCAGTCGCATCTGGACGAGACCCACGCGGAGATCGAATGGGTGCGTTCTCTTGTGCCGGACAGCCTTGACTATTCCGACGTCTATGACCGCGTGGGACTGCTCACGGACAAAACGGTCATGGCTCACTGTCTTTACAACAACGAAAGGGAAACCGAACTGATAAAGACCCGCGGCGCGTTCATCGCCCATTGCCCGAGTTCGAATTCAAATATCCGAAGCGGCATAGCCCCTGTGCGGCGCTATCTGAGACAGGGCGTCAATATCGGCCTGGGGACCGATATATCCGGCGGGCAAAGTCTTGAGATAAACGAGGCGATGCGCGAGGCTCTGCGCGTGAGCAAGCTGCGGTCGAGACTTATGGAAGAGCCGGATGCTGCGCTCACGGGCGGCGAGGTATTCTATCTTGCAACGCGCGGCGGCGGGGCGTTTTTCGGAGATGTCGGGGCCTTCTGCGAGGGATTTGAGTTTGACGCCGCAGTCGTCGATGAGTCCGGATACGGCAATTTCAGGGACTATTCTATGACCGAAAGGCTGGAAAGGTTCATCTTCCTGTCCCGCGCAGAGGATTGCTGTGCAAAATTTGTGGCGGGAAGAAGAATTTTTTGAATTGGCTATTGCAATAAAATACGCAGTAATGTTAAAATCGACTTGATGATACGGAGGGGGCTTTTCGGCCCTCTTCGGAAAACTCTTCGGCTGGAACGAAGTGCTTCGCGCACGGGCTGACATATTCGCTCTTTGAGCAGACTGCTGAAGTTGTTTTGCATTCGATCCAAAGGGCGTTCACAAAAGGTGGACGCCCTTTTTAATTAAAGCTTAAGGAGGCCATTGAGAATGCTCATAATCGGAAACGGAAGAGTCATAACACGGGACCCGGCCAGACCCTATTTCGAGGACGGCGCGGTCGTATGCAGCGGCGACACCATCACGGAGGTCGGAGACTTTTCGTCCATCAGGCAGAAATATCTCGGCGCGGAGTTTATCGACGCCCGCGGCGGAGTTATCATGCCGGGCTTTATAAACGCACATACGCATATATACAGCGCCCTGGCGCGCGGACTTTCCATCAACGGCTATGCGCCGACCAACTTTTTCGAGGTCCTTGACGGCATGTGGTGGAATATCGACCGCCATCTGACGATAGAGGGCACCCGTGCCAGCGCCTATGCAACGATCATCGACTGTATCAAGCAGGGCGTTACAACGATCTTTGACCATCACGCAAGCTATGCGGAGATACCGGGCTCTCTTTTTGCGATAGCGGACGTTGCAAAGGAACTGGGCGAGCGCGCCTGCCTCTGCTACGAGGTGTCCGACCGCGACGGCGAGGAAAAGTGCCTCCAGGGCATACGCGAAAACGTTGAGTTCGGCCGGTGGGCGCTTGAACAGAACAGCGACATGATAAAGCCGATGTTCGGCATGCACGCGCTATTCACGCTTTCGGACAGGTCCTTCGACCGCTGCGTTGAGGAGAACAACGGGATGATGGGCTATCACATCCATGTTTCCGAGGGCATGAACGATGTTTACGACAGCCTTCGGAACTATGGCCGCCGCCCGGTCCAGCGGCTTCAGGATCACGGCATCCTCGGCGAAAAGACGCTTCTGGGACACTGCATACATATAAACACCGCTGAAATGGATATCATACGCGAGACGGATACGGCCGTCGTCAACAATCCGGAGTCCAACATGGGCAACGCCGTGGGCTGCTCTCCGGTGCTTCAGATGTACAAAAAGGGCATCACTGTCGGCCTCGGCACGGATGCCTATACCCATGATATGCTTGAAAGTCTCAAGGTAGCGCTGCTGATCCAGCGCCATAATGCCTGCCTGCCCGGCGTCGCATGGAGCGAGGTGACGGACGCGATGTTCAAAAACAACGCCGCGATCGCGGCGCGCCACTTTGAAAAGCCGCTCGGCATACTTTCAAAGGGGGCTGCGGCGGACGTCATCGTCATGGACTACAAGCCGTTCACACAGTTTTCGGACGCCAACATCGACGGACACATGATCTTCGGCATGACCGGACGGCAGTGCCAGACCACCGTTGTCAACGGGCGTGTGCTGATGCACGACCGCGAGCTTGTGAGCATTGACGAGGAGGCGGTAAACGCCCGCGTCCGTGCAGCCGCGGACAAGCTCTGGAAAGAACTCAACGGCTGAGAACACAACAGGAGGTCAGAGAAAATATGAGCGATATTATGAGACCCGTTCCCTTCGGCGCGCTTATGAACCGGATACTTGAGGAATACAGGCGCGAGGGGACGATCTTCGGCGTTTCCAAAATACATAAGGCAGGCGGAAAGACGCTGGAACTGTTCGGAGAAAAGCTTGAAACGCCCTTCGGCCCGGCGGCGGGGCCAAACACTCAGCTGGCTCAGAACATAGTTGCCGCATATGCTGCCGGGGGCCGCTTCTTCGAGCTCAAGACCGTTCAGACTATGGACGGACGCGAGCTTGCCGCCTGCGTTTCAAAGCCCTGCATCGCGTCCGGAGACGAGGCGTATAACTGCGAGTGGTCTACCGAACTGACGGTGCCCGAGGCATTCAACGAATATGTCAAGGCGTGGTTTGCCCTCAAACTCATCTCGCGGGAGCTCGGACTCGGCAGCCCGGAAGGGTTTATGTTCAATATGTCCGTCGGCTACGACCTTGCGGGCATACAGTCCGAAAAGATCGACGCCTTTATCGAGGGACTGAAGGACGCCTCGCAGACCCCTGTCTGGCAGGAGTGCATGGACTGGGCAAAGCATAACCTTTCAGCCTTTTACAGAGTCGGCTGGGACTATATCGACGCGGTCTCTCCCCGCATCTGCTCCGGCATAACCCTCTCAACGCTGCACGGCTGTCCTCCGCAGGAGATAGAAAAGATAGCTTCTTATCTTATTGAGAAAAAAGGACTCAACACCTTCGTCAAGTGCAACCCGACGCTGCTCGGCTATGAGTTTGCGCGAAAGACGCTCGACGGGCTCGGGTTTGACTATATGTCGTTTGATGATTTCCATTTCAACGACGACCTTCAGTATTCCGACGCGGTCCCGATGTTCCGCCGCCTGATGAAGTTGGCGGAGGAGCACGGAGTCGAATTCGGAGTCAAGCTGACCAACACCTTCCCCGTCAGGGTAACGCAGGGCGAGCTGCCCGCGGAGGAGATGTATATGTCCGGCCGCAGCCTCTACCCGCTCACCGTCGAGCTGTGCAGAAGGCTTACGGAGGAGTTCGGAGGAACTCTGCGCATCAGCTATTGCGGCGGCGCGGACGCGTTCAACATCCAGGGCCTTTTCGACGCCGGGATCTGGCCCATCACGATGGCTACGACGCTGCTCAAGTCCGGCGGCTATAACAGACTGTGCCAGCTTGCGGATATGATCTCCGACATGCCGTATAAGGCGTTTGAGGGAGTCGATGCCGAAAAGGTCTCCGCGCTGGCCGCCGCGGCGCTTGAGGACGGGCATTACCGCAAGCCGATAAAGCCCGTTCCGTCCCGGAAGCTGGACAAGAGCCTGCCGGTGTTCGACTGCTTCACGGCACCCTGCCACATCACCTGTCCGATAAATCAGGACATCCCCGCATATCTGCGCTTTGCGGGAGAGGGGAATTATCTTGAGGCGCTCAGGGTCATAACCGAGCGCAATCCTTTGCCCAACATAACCGGCACCATCTGTCCGCACACCTGCATGAACAAGTGCATGAGAAACCACTATGAGGCGCCGGTCGACATCCGCGCCGTCAAGCTGGAAAGTGCGCGCGCGGCGCAGGAGGAGCTTCTGCGTGAGCTTCGCCCCGCCGCTCCTAACGGCCGTAAGGTCGGGATCATCGGCGGCGGCCCCGCGGGTATTTCGGGCGCATTCCTGCTTGCGCGCGCGGGCTTCTCCGTGACCGTGTTTGAGCGTCTGCCGCAGCTCGGCGGCATCGTCCGCAATGTGATACCCTCGTTCCGCATAGCGGAGGAGACCGTTGAAAAGGACCTGGAGCTCTGCCGCGCAATGGGCGTTGAGTTTGTTACCGGGCGGGAGATAAATTCTCCCGATGAGATAAAAGAATATGGTTTTGAGGCCGTTATTCTCGCAACCGGAGCGTGGAAGCCCGGAAAGCTGCCGCTGGAATACGGCGAGGCGAGAAACGTTATCAACTTCCTGAGCGCCTTCAAGGCGGAGGGAGAGTCTCTTGAGCTTGGAAAGAACGTCGTCATAGTCGGCGGCGGAAACACCGCGATGGACGCGGCGCGCTCGGCGCTCAGGTGCAGGGGCGTTGAGAAGGTCTCGCTTGTATACCGCCGCAATATGCGCAACATGCCCGCAGACGAGGAGGAACTGCGCGAGGCGATCGCCGAGGGCGTTCTGTTCCGTCCGCTGCTCGCGCCTGTCGGCGTAAGGGACGGCAGACTTGTCTGCGAGGTGATGGAGCTCGGTGCGCCGGACGCGAGCGGACGCCGCAGCCCGGTACCGACCGGAGAGACGGCGGAGATCGAAGCGGACACCGTCATAGCTGCTGTCGGCGAACGCACCGACACAGAGCTTTACGCCCGCTTCGGAATAGAGCTTGATTCGCGCGGCAGGGCGGTTTATAATGCCGACGGCAGCACGAACGTCCCGGGCCTTTACCTTGCCGGGGACGCAAAGACCGGGCCGAAGACCGTTGTTGAGGCCATTACAGGCGCGACCGCCGCGGCAAAAGCCATTGCGGGCATCGACCTTTCAAAATATGAGGCCGCTAACAGAGCCCCGGATGATGCCGCCGCAAGATTCAAGCGCGGCTATCTGTCCACGGACCTTGAAAATGTGAGCAGCAGCTATCGCTGTCTCGAGTGTCCGACCGTGTGCGAGACCTGCTGCGACGTCTGCCCGAACAGGGCGAACGTATCCGTCAAGGTCAACGGCGCGCGCCAGATACTGCATCTTGACGGGATGTGCAACGAATGCGGAAACTGCGATGTGTTCTGCCCCTATACCGGCGGGCCGTATAAGACGAAGTTTACGCTCTTCAGCACGCGGGAGGATTTTGCAAGCAGCGAAAATCCCGGCTTCCTGCCTCTTGAAAACGGGAATTACCTTGTCCGGATGGGAGATAAAGAGGTTGAGTATACGCTTGAAAAGATACCCGGAGAGGCTGGAGAGATGATACGCGCCGTAGTAAAGGATCACAGCTGGCTGATATACTGATAAAACCGGAGGGATATATAATATGGATTTTGAAGCGATAAAAAAAGCCGCAGAGGGATATAAGGCCGACATGAGCCGTTTTCTGCGCGAGATGATAAGCCACCCCAGCGAGAGCTGCGAGGAGGGAGAGGTCGTCGCCTGCATAAAGGCAGAGATGGAAAAGCTCTCCTTTGACAGGGTGGAGGTCGATGGACTGGGCAACATTATCGGCTGGATGGGTTCCGGCCCGAAGATAATAGCGATCGACTCCCACATCGACAACGTAGGCATCGGCAATATTGAGAACTGGACTGACGACCCCTTCAAGGGCTGGGAGGATGACGAGATCATCTACGGCCGCGGCGGCTCCGATCAGGAGGGCGGCATGGCCTCGGCCGTTTACGGCGCGAAGATCATGAAGGATCTGGGACTCATCCCGGAAGAGTACAGCATCATGATCGTTGGCTCCGTCCAGGAGGAGGACTGCGACGGCATGTGCTGGCAGTACATCGTCAACAGATATTTTGACGGGCCGGAGGATGCCCGCAGCAAAATCGAGTTCGTGATTTCCACCGAACCGACCGACGGCGGCATCTACCGCGGCCACCGCGGCCGCATGGAGATACGTGTCGACGTCAAGGGCGTTTCCTGCCACGGCAGCGCGCCGGAGCGCGGCGACAACGCGATATACAAGATGGCGGACATTTTGCAGGATGTGCGTGCGCTCAATGAGAATCCGGCGGACGACAGCGTGGAGATCAGGGGCCTTGTCAAGATGCTCGACCCGAAGTATAACCCCGAGCACTGGGAGGATGCGCGCTTCCTAGGCCGCGGGACCTGCACCACCAGTCAGATCTTTTATACCAGCCCGAGCCGCTGCGCCGTTGCGGATTCCTGCTCCATTTCGGTCGATCGCCGCATGACCGCCGGAGAGACTTATAAATCCTGCCTTCGTGAGATCGAAGAGCTGCCTGCCGTCAAAAAATACGGCGGGGACGTCAAAGTAAGCATGTATATGTATGACCGTCCGAGCTGGACGGGCGAGGTCTATGAGACGGAGTGCTATTTCCCGACGTGGATAAACAAGGAGACGGCGGCGCATGTACTGGCGCTCGTTGATGCGCACCACGCGCTCTACGGCGACAAACGCATCGGCTATGCGGACGCGGACAGCTACCGCGACGCGATGCATCTGCGCGAAGGCCGCCCTCTGACCGACAAGTGGACCTTCTCCACAAACGGCGTTTCCATCCAGGGCCGCTACGGGATCCCCTGCGTCGGCTTCGGCCCGGGCGCGGAGAGCTGGGCACATGCGCCGAACGAGATCACCTGGAAGCAGGATCTCGTCACCTGCGCCGCGGTGTATGCCGCCGTTCCCGGCCTTTACAGAACGGAGGACAGGACCTCGGATGTGACGCAGTTCCGCGCAGACCTGACCGATAACGATATCAAATAGATAAAGGAGAGATCCAGATGGATGCAAAACTCAAAAAACTCGTAAACCGGCTCCGCAAGCTTGACTGCAAGAATATGTACGGAGAGAATTTTTTCCTGACGTGGGATAAGACGGACGACGAGATAGACGCCGTTTTCGCGGTCGCGGACGCCCTGCGTAATCTGCGCGAGCGCAACATCTCCACCAAGATTTTCGATTCCGGCCTCGGCATTTCAAACTTCCGCGATAATTCCACCAGGACCCGTTTCTCCTTCGCCTCCGCCTGCAATCTGCTTGGCCTGGAGGTACAGGATCTTGACGAGGGCAAGAGCCAGATCGCCCACGGCGAGACCGTCCGCGAGACCGCGAACATGATCTCCTTTATGGCGGACGTGATCGGTATCCGCGACGATATGTATATTGGAAAGGGCCATACCTACCAGAAGGCCGTCTCCGACGCGGTCAAAGAGGGATATGAGGACGGCGTTCTTGAACAGCGCCCGACTCTCGTGAAC
>CAKSWM010000021.1 GCA_934511545.1 uncultured Oscillospiraceae bacterium
CGGCGAGGGGATCGTAAGTGCCCAGCTCCTCGATGAAGCGTCCGTCGCGGGGACTGCGGGAATCCGCAACTACGACGCGGTAGTAAGGATTCTTCTTTGCACCCATTCTGCGAAGTCTGATTTTGACCATTTATTTTCACCTCCGTTGTAAAAACTGTTTTATGAATGACGGCCGTTTACAGGCCGAACATACCGAGCTGGCCCTTTCCGAAGCGGCGGCCCTTTTTGCCGGCGCCGGAAAGCTGTTTTGCCATTTTCTGCATCATCTCGTACTGTTTGAGCAGGCGGTTGACATCCACGACGGTGGTGCCGGAGCCCGCGGCGATGCGTTTTTTGCGGCTGTTTCCGAGAACGTTCGGGTTCTCTCGCTCGTGCGGAGTCATGGAAAGAATGATGGCCTCCGTTCTGGTAAGCGCCTTTTCGTCTATCTGTGCGCCGGCCAGCGCCTTGGTGTCCATGCCGGGGATCATGCCCGCAATGTCCTGAAGGCTGCCCATGCCGCGAAGCTGGACCAGCTGGTCATAGTAATCGGTGAGCGTGAATTTGTTCTGGCGGAGCTTGTCGGCCATTTCGGCCACCTTTTTTTCGTCGAAGCTCTGTTCCGCTTTTTCGATAAGCGTCAGAACGTCGCCCATGCCGAGGATGCGGCTGGCCATACGGTCGGGGTGGAACGGCTCGATCTGATCGAGCTTTTCGCCCGTTCCGACGTATTTGATGGGTTTGCCGGTCACGGCCCTGACGGAGAGCGCCGCGCCGCCGCGCGTGTCGCCGTCCAGCTTTGTGAGCATTATGCCGTCGATGCCGAGGGCGCTGTCGAAGGCGGAAGCCGCGTTCACTGCGTCCTGTCCGGTCATCGCGTCGATGACGAGAAGGATCTCGGCGGGATCCGTTGCCTCCTTGATGCGCCGGAGCTCGTCCATCAGCTCTTCGTCAATGTGCAGACGTCCGGCGGTGTCGAGAAACACCATGTCGTTGCCGTATTTCTTCGCATGCGCGATAGCGGCCTTTGCGATATCGACGGGGTCTGTCTGTCCCATCTGGAAAACGGGGATGCCAAGCTGCGCTCCGACGGTCTCGAGCTGTTTGATAGCGGCGGGACGGTAGATGTCGCAGGCGGCGAGAAGCGGGCGCTTTCCGCTCTTTTTGAGCAGGTTTGCAAGCTTTGCGCCGTTCGTCGTTTTGCCCGCGCCCTGAAGTCCGACCAGCATCACGACGCTGGGCGATTTTGAACTTATGTTGATCTTGGTGTTTTCGCTGCCCATGAGGGCCGTCAGTTCCTCGTTGACGATCTTGATGACCATCTGGGCGGGATTGAGGCTTTCGAGGATCTCGACGCCGACCGCGCGTTCGCTCACGCGCTTTACGAAATCCTTGACGACCTTATAGCTGACGTCCGCCTCCAGCAGAGCCAGGCGCACCTCGCGCATGGCCTCCTTGATGTCGCTCTCGGACAGGCGTCCCTTTCCGCGGAGCTTTTTGAACACCGAGGAGAGCTTGTCTGATAAACTTTCAAATGCCATAGTTTTTTCCTCAGTCGAGACAGGCGAGCCTGTCGATTATCTGCCCGCAGAGCTGCTGTGCCTCGCCTGTTGTCATTGCCTTGAGCCGGGCCAGCTCAGAACCTATCCGGCCAAGCTCCTGCCGCCGTTCTTCCGCGCGGCGGATCAGGCCGGTCTTTTCTTCAAATTCGGAGAGCGTCTGTTCGGCGCGGCGGATGATATCCCACACGGCCTGGCGGCTCGTTCCGCTGCGCTCGGCGATCTCCGCAAGGGAATAGTCCTCGTTGTAGTGCAGGTCGTAATAAAGGTGCTGCTTTTCCGTCAACAGTTCGCCGTAGTAGTCGAAAAGCATGGTTTTCCGGAGAGTTTCGTTCTGCATATGCCCCACCTCCGAAAAATGACCTGACAATGATATATGCTTTACAGCACAAAGGATTATACACCCGCGGGGCAGTGCTGTCAAGCATTTTTCTTTGTCAGACACCGGAGCACAGAAAAGTTAAAAACGGCGGCCGCAGATCCCGTCCAACGTGGTATAATATATCCCGCAGACAGAAAACACAAACGGCAAGGAGGCGCGGACCGATGCGCGATATATGCGACCTGCACACCCATTCAACCTTTTCGGACGGCACCCGCACCCCGCGCGAGCTCGTCGGGCTGGCCATCAGCGCGGGACTTGGCGCCGCCGCGCTGACGGATCACAACACTGTCGCGGGACTCACGGAGTTTATGGACGCGGCAAAAAACACGCCGCTCGAGGCAATAGCGGGGGTCGAGATATCCACCGGCTTCCGCGGCACGGAAATCCACATCGTCGGACTTTTTATCCGTCCGGAGAGCTTCGCACAAATCACGGAGTTTCTGGGTGTTATGGTCCGCCGCAAGGAGGATAGCAATCTGCGCCTGACCGAGGCGCTGGCACGGGACGGATATGAGCTGGACTACGGGAAGATAAAGACCCGCCACAAAGGCAGCGTGAACCGGGCCGTCATCGCCGCAGAGCTGGTGAAAAAGGGTTATGCCGGCAGCGTCGGCGAGGCCATAAATGGACTGCTGAGCGAAGAGCGGGGATATTATATCCCGCCGGAGCGGATAGCGTCTCTCGATGCGATCGCCTTTCTTAAAGATATCGGAGCCGCGCCCGTCCTCGCGCACCCCTTCGTCAGCATGAAGGACACGGAGCTGCCGGCATTTCTGTCCGAGGCAAAGGACGCGGGCCTGGCCGCGATCGAAACGCGCTATTCAACATACTCCCCCGAAACGGCGGCACGCGCTTCGGAGCTTGCACAGAGGTTCGGGCTCCTGGAAAGCGGCGGCAGCGATTTTCACGGGGAGAACAAGCCGGACATAAAGCTCGGCACCGGAAGAGGGGATCTGGCCGTCCCCATGGCCTTTGCGCGGAAAATCAAGGCAGGGCTTGCGTAATCCATCTTGGAAGTTTCCAAAAAATAGCTCTTGACAATTGAGTTTTATTGCTGTAAATTGAGTGCATCATAAACGTCAAATGCAAAGACGGGGAAAAAGTTTGAGCTTGGCAGCGCAGAGAGCCTCCGGCAGGTGTAAGGAGGTATGCGGGCAAAAAACGATACTCGCCCCCGAGCATTCCGGCTGAGAGTTCGCTTCAGGCCGGAACGGGTCTCCTCACCGTTACCAGAGAGGCAGCATTCGCCCTGTCAGGACCGATGCTGAGAGCGGATATTTTTAAAATATCAAACGGAGTGGTACCGCGGAAGTCAGCTTTCGTCTCTGATTACAGAGGCGGGGCTGTTTTTTATTTCCGGACAGGCGCCGCGTACCGTCAGACAAATCACAGTGAAACGAGGGTCATCACAATGCAAAGGATCAAAATCTTCGACACCACGCTGCGCGACGGAGAGCAGTCCCCGGGATGCAGCATGAATCTTTCCGAAAAGATAGAGATGGCGCGCCAGCTCGACAGGCTTGGCGTGGATATCATCGAGGCCGGCTTTGCCATTGCCTCCCCGATGGACTTCAAAAGCGTTCAGGCCATCGCCGCCGCTGTAAAGAACTGCACCGTTGCAAGCCTTGCGCGCTGCACCAAAGGTGATATCGACTCGGCATGGAGCGCCGTCCGGGAAGCGGTAAAGCCCCGCATCCATGTTTTTCTCGCCACCAGCGACATCCACATGGAGTATAAGCTCCGGATGAGCCGCAGCGAGGTCCTCGCCAGCATCCGCGAAAACGTCGCCTACGCCAAAAGCTTCTGCGAGGATATCGAGTTCTCCGCAGAGGACGCCTCCCGCTCCGACCGCGAATTTCTGGCCGAATGTCTGAGCACCGCGATAGAGGCGGGCGCCACGGTCGTCAATGTGCCGGACACCGTCGGATATGCAACGCCGGAGGAGATATTCGGCCTGTTCTCCTATCTCCGCAAAAACGTCCGGGGCATTGAAAACGTCGATCTTTCCGCGCACTGCCACGATGATCTCGGCCTTGCCGTTGCAAACAGCCTTGCCTGCATCCGCGCGGGCGCGACCCAGGTCGAATGCACCGTAAACGGCATCGGCGAGCGCGCTGGCAACGCAAGCCTTGAGGAGATCGCAATGGCGCTCAAGACCCGCCGCGACCATTACGACGCGGACACGGGCATCAACACCCGCATGATATACAAGACCAGCAAACTGCTCTCGAGCATCACGGGCGTGCCCATCGCGCCGAACAAGTCCATCGTCGGCGCAAACGCCTTTGCGCACGAATCCGGCATCCATCAGCACGGCGTCATCGCAAACGCGCAGACCTACGAGATCATGAAGGCGGAGGACATCGGCATCCCGCAGAACAGCCTCGTTCTCGGCAAGCACAGCGGAAAGCACGCCCTGCGCGAGCGTCTGGAAGAGCTGGGCTACGAGATCAGCGCGGCGGAGATGGAGAACATATTCACCCGCTTCAAGGAGCTTGCCGACAAAAAGAAGAACATATCAACCTCCGACCTCGAGGCCCTCGTCCTCAACCACCGCCATACCGAGGTCGGCGCCTATGAGCTTGCCGGCCACGTCGTCAACACCGGCTCCGGCAACGTTCCGAACCTTGCCTGCATCAAAATCAAACGCGCGGACGACAGTTATTCCGAGGAGGCCGCTATGGGCTCCGGTCCGCTGGACGCCGCGTTCAAGGCCATCAACCGCATCGTCGGCATGGACGTCTCTCTCGAGACATACCGCCTGAACGCCGTCACCGACGGCGAGGACGCAATGGGCGAGGCCGTCGTCAAGCTTCGCTGCGGCGACACCACCGCGACCGGGACCGGCCTGTCCACCGACGTTATCGAAGCATCCATCCGCGCCTATATAAACGGTATCAATAAAATTACGGGAGCTAAATGATTATGGGAATGACAATGACTCAGAAGATCCTCGCGCACCACGCGGGACTGCCCGAGGTCCGTGCGGGCCAGCTCATCAAGGCAAAGCTCGACCTCGTGCTCGGAAACGACATCACGACCCCCGTCGCGATAAACGAATTTGAAGCCGCCGGCTTCGACAGAGTCTTTGACAAGAGCCGCATTGCGCTCGTCATGGACCACTTTGCCCCAAATAAGGACATCAAGGCCGCGACCCAGTGCAAGCAGTGCCGCACCTTCGCACGCCGCTTTGATATCGACAACTGGTACGACGTCGGCACGATGGGCATCGAACACGCGCTCCTGCCGGAAAAGGGACTCGTCGCGCCGGGCGAGGCGATAATCGGCGCGGACAGCCACACCTGCACCTACGGCGCGGTCGGCGCTTTCTCAACAGGCGTCGGTTCAACGGATATGGGCGCGGCGATAGCCGTCGGCGAGACCTGGTTCAAGGTGCCGCAGGCGATAAAGGTCAACCTCACCGGCTCCCTCGGGCCTTATGTCAGCGGCAAGGACGTCATCCTCTCCCTCATCGGAATGATCGGCGTTGACGGCGCGCTGTACCAGTCGCTGGAGTTTTCGGGCAGCGGCGTTAAGAACCTGACGATCTATGACCGGCTCACGATCTGCAACATGGCGATCGAGGCCGGCGCGAAAAACGGCATCTTCCCCGTCGATGAAGTAACACGCGAATTTCTCTCCGGCCGCGTCAGCCGCAAATGGACGGCCTTCGAAGCCGACCCCGACGCCGAGTACAGCCGCGTTATCGACATCGATCTGTCGAAGCTCGACTGCACCGTATCCTATCCGCATCTGCCGGAAAACACGCACCCCGCCGCCGAGGGCGGCGATATCGCAGTCGATCAGGTCGTTATCGGCTCCTGCACCAACGGCAACATTGCGGACATGCAGGCCGCGGCCGAGATACTCAAGGGCCGCCATATCGCTCCCAACGTCCGCGCTATCGTCATCCCCGCGACGCAGTATGTCTACAAGGAATGCATAAAGCGCGGCTGGACGGAGATCTTCATCGACGCCGGCTGCGTCGTCTCCACGCCGACCTGCGGCCCCTGCCTCGGCGGCCACATGGGCGTGCTCGCCGCGGGCGAGAGGTGCATCTCCACCACCAACCGCAACTTCGTCGGCCGCATGGGCCACGTTGACAGCGAGGTATACCTCGCCTCTCCCGCCGTAGCGGCGGCCTCCGCCGTAACCGGACACATCACTCACCCGATGGAGGTAATGTCATGAACGCACACGGAACAGCACATAAATACGGCGACCACATCGACACGGATGTCATAATCCCCGCCCGCTATCTGGCGACGCAGGACCACAGGGAGCTGGCCTCCCACTGCATGGAGGATATAGACGCCTCCTTCACCGGCAAGGTCAGAAACGGCGACATCATGGTCGCGGGTCTCAACTTCGGCTGCGGCTCCTCCCGCGAGCACGCGCCCATAGCCATCAAGGCAAGCGGCATCTCATGCGTCATCGCAAAAACCTTTGCGCGCATTTTTTACCGCAACGCAATAAACATCGGCCTTGCCATTCTCGAGTGCGAGGCGGCGAGCGACGGCATACGCGACGGCGACGAGGTCTCCATCGATTTCGACACCGGCGTCATAACCAACGTAACAAAGGGCGAGACCTATCAGGCTGAACCCTTCCCCGAGTTCATCAGGGACATGATAAGCAAGGGCGGGCTGATGGCCTCCCTCAGGGACTGAGGTGACGGAAATGCGTAAAAACATAGCGGTCATACGCGGCGACGGGATAGGCCCCGAGATAGTCGGCGAGGCCATCGGCGTTCTGGACGCCGTCGCCGAAAAATTCGGACACGAATTCATATACACCGAGGCTCCCATGGGCGGCAATGCCATCGACGCTTTCGGCGATCCGCTGCCCGAATCGAGCCTCAGGACCTGTCTGGAGAGCGACAGCGTGCTGCTCGGCGCGGTCGGCGGCCCGAAATGGGACGGCGTTCCGGCACAGATGCGCCCCGAAAAGGGCCTTCTGCGGCTTCGCGCGGGCATGGGACTTTATGCAAACGTGCGCCCGGCAAAGATGTTCCCCGTTCTCTCCGACGCCTGCCCTCTGAAAAAGGAGATCGCCGCGCGCGGCATCGACTTTGTTGTCGTGCGCGAGCTCATCGGCGGCGTATATTTCGGCGAACACCGCACCGAAGAGCTGGACGGCGAAAAAAAGGCCACTGACATCATGGCCTATTCCGAGCACGAGATCCGCCGCATCGCCCACGTCGCCTTCGGCATGGCGCGCAAACGCCGCGGCCGCGTCTGCTCCGTGGACAAGGCAAACGTTCTGGACACCTCCCGGCTCTGGCGCGCCGTTGTGACCGAGGTATCAAAGGAATATCCCGACGTTGAGCTGTCGCACATGTATGTGGACAACGCCGCGATGCAGCTCGTGCGCGACCCCGCCCAGTTCGACGTTATCGTGACGGAAAACCTCTTCGGCGATATTCTCTCCGACGAGGCAAGCATGATAACCGGCTCGATCGGCATGATCCCCTCCTCCAGCATGGGCGAGACGGGCCGCGGACTTTATGAACCCATTCACGGCTCCGCGCCCGATATCGCGGGCACGGACAGAGCAAACCCGATCGGCACCATTCTCGCCGCGGCGATGATGCTGCGGTACAGCTTCGATATGCCCGCCGAAGCGGACGCGGTCGAGGCCGCCGTTGACGCGGTGCTGCGCGACGGCTTCCGCTGCGGCGATATAATGAGCGAGGGCTGCAAGCTCGCCGGCTGCCGCGAAATGGGCAAAGCCATAAGGGACAGGATCTGACATGTCATAAAAACAAAAAAGCAGAGACGTGAACCGTCTCTGCTTTTTTGCTGTTATGAGAATGTACCATCGGTTGACACGTGCAAACACACCTGAGAGCACGTCTTTCCGGCGCTTTTTGTCCTTTTCGCCCTGGTGGGCGTCATATTGTCAAGGGCATTGGCGCCGTATGGCCGCATTTCTGCCCGTCAAAACCGTGTCTGCCCTTGTCATCCGATGGTAATATCACGCGAATTTTATGTTTGCAAGGCATCCGCGGGTGATTGAACTAAGCTCCAAAGCCGCTATCCGGCTATTATATGCATAAGCTTCCATTATCTCGCAGATGGGGATCGCCTGAACGTTGTTATAAAGCCAGTCGTCAACTTGTCTGTAAATCTCCGCACGTGCTTCCGGATCTGTGGTCGTCAACCCCCTGTTGAGCAGCTCATTGAATGTTTCGTCTGTCACTGCCTGTATCTTGAATCCGTTCTCCGCCATGGTGGAAAGGCATTTGTTAGGGTCCTTAGTTGGATTTCCACCGCCTCCGCCGGTCGTAGTCTGTATGGAGCAATCGCCCTGCCCCTCAATGAACATGGGTATCAGCGCCGCCAGTCCGTATACATTAACATTAAGGGTTATTCCCACTTGCTTCAGATAACTCTGTATCGCCTCGCCTATCTTGTCCTGATTCGCAATAGCCGCACATGTATAATCGAGTATTATGTCGCCACCTTCATATCCAGCCTCAGCAAGTATGACTTTAGCCCTTTCAGGATCAAACTCATAGCCATCGTGCTCGGTATAGCAATCAAATGTCGTTGCAAAGTGTGACGATGCATCGGAGCACAAGGCACCGCATCCCGCTACTCCAACGGCGTTCCAATCGACGGCATATGCTATCGCCTCACGGACGGCCTTATCCTGTACCGCCGGACTGGACAGATTGAAAACAAACATAAGAACATCATTTGCACTCTGAATCTTTATCGTAGCCTCGGCGGAACTTGCTTTCAATTCATCTACCTGAGTCGAGCTCAGCGGAAGCATAACGTCGATGGTTCCGCTCATAAAATCAGCATACATGCTGGTAGAGTCGGAATAGAACCTCAGCGTTATTACGTCGGGGTCAAAGCTTGCGCTTTCATCCCAATAATCGGGGCGCTTTGTGAACTCAATATAGGAATCTATAACTATATCAGACACAGCATACGGACCCGAGCCCATCGGAGCAGACCACCACGCATCGTCTCCGTCCGGATGGCTCTCGCCGAAAGGTTTACTCTGTATTGGAATCATAAGTGTGCTTATTGCAGGGCCATAAGGTTCGTTGTAAACAATATATACGGTTTCCCCATCATCCGCTATTCTGGAATTTGCAAAATCTATACGGGCAAAAAACTCCGCTTCGGCGTTTCCGTTGTCAACATATGCCTTGAGCGTATACAGGATATCCTCGCCTGTCAGTGCACTTCCGTCTGAAAACTTTATTCCCGGTTTGAGGCAAAGCTTGAGAGTGACTTCATCCGTCCATTCCCAACTGTTGAGCACTCTTGACACAACCGCTCCAGTATTGTCATCTATCTCAAAAAGCTGGTCAAAAAGAAGCCGTCTGGCATAATTCAGACTCTCGTTCGAGCCGCTGGTATTAAAATACAAATGTGCATCCGTTGTTCCAATCGATACCGTTTTTGTTTTTTCGTTTCCGGAAGCCTTTGAACTCCCGCAAGCGGAAAAAATGCCGACACAGATAATCATTGCAAGAATCAGCGAAATCATTCTCTTTTTTTCTGACATGCCATATTCCTCCCGATAAATTTATTTTGGTTGCTTATATATCCCTTGCCGAAAAGTATGCTGTTCGGGACGCCTGCTGCACGGTTGCCGGAGATATACAGTCGCCGATCGGAATAACATCAGCAGCACAATCAACAAGAGTTTCAAACACAGAGTAATTCGATTTCATCCCAACAGCCAGGATCACTGAATCACATGGAATTCTAAGCATTCTGTCCTCCAGTATAATTGTTATGCCCTCCAAATCTATTCCCGTGCATCTTGCACCCGTCAGGCACCGTATCCCAGCGATTTCCAAATGTGCGTCAACACTCTGTGAAATTATATGATTAGCGTCATTATGCAGTCTATCCGCCATTTCAACGATGGTAATGTCGTCTATTCCTCTATCGCGCAGCCACAGCGCAGTTTCGCACCCGCCAAGCCCGCCTCCAATGATAACAACGCTTTTCCCCAGTCTCTCTGCGGCACCGTGAGCCTGAACGCTTGTATAAACGTTTGGCCCGTATGCTCCATCTATACGCGGTATAACAGGGCTGGAGCCGCTTGCCACCAGGATCGTATCCGGCTCCAGTTTTTCCATAAGCTCCGGCGTTGCCTCTGTATTCAGCCAGACGTCAGCTCCGCTCTTTTCCACTTGACGGATAAGATAGTTCTTATAACGGTTAAGCATCCACTTGACCCCGTTGTTGTCCGTTATCTTCAAAAGACCGCCAAGCGAATCGGTTTTTTCCACCAATGTGACTGAATGCCCACGCTCCGCCGCTGTTACCGCTGCCTGCATTCCAGCCGGACCGCCTCCTACTACTACAACTTTTTTTAGTTTTTTTGCCGGCTCAATCTCTGCCACCCTGTGTTCACGTCCGCTTCTGGGATTTATATCACAGCCGAGAAAATGGTTTTTATGCATCGTTTCAAGACAATTATAGCAGGAAATGCATGGACATATATCCTCTTCTTCCCCTCTCCTCGCCTTGTTCGGAAGCTCTGCATCGGCTATCAGTGCCCTGGCCATGGCAACAAAATCGGCGATTCCGTCAGCAATTATACTGTTAGCCATCTCTGGCTGGCTTATTGATCCAACCACAGCTATCGGTATATTGACCAACTTTTTCAGCGGCCTCACCAACTCCAGATTAGTACCGCGCGGATCCAGATAGGTCGGAAAGGTATGAAGAAGATCTTCCCGCTTTTCTTTTCCCCCGGAGTTGCCGGCGCCGGAAGAAACATGGACCAGATCCACCATCCCTTCCATGGAATTTATAAATTCCACCAACTCTGAAAAACCCACCGGGTCAGTTTTCGGGTCGCATCCGCTTATTCTGTACTCCAAAACCATATTATCTCCGGCTGCTTCACGAACAGCTCTGACAAGTTCAAGAGGGAAGCGCATCCTGTTTTCCAGGCTGCCGCCGTATTCGTCCGTTCGCTTGTTGGATCCGGGTGAAAGGAACTGAGCAAGCATCCATCCGTGAGCACCATGCAGAGTAACCATGTGAAACCCGGCTGTCCTCATCTTTTCCACGCACAGAACATAGTTCTGAATTATTTCATCCATTTTACCCCGGGTCATGCTGTGTACAATTTTTCCGTTAGGTGCAACAAAACCGCTGGGGCCATAACACTCACCTGTATGATCCGGGGTGAACGCCCCTCCATAGTTCAGCTCAACAGAGGCATGGGCACCGTGCTGCTGGATCGCCGCGGCAAACTCCGCAAGCGCCGCCGTACCCGCTTTCTTCCTGAAATCAAAGTACAAGCCGAATCCATCGGTATCACGGTCTCCATAGTTTACCTCTGTACTGCCTACCGTAACAGCAGCGGCACCTCCTATCGCTTTCTCCTCAAACATACTAAGGGCATAATCGAAAATATAGTTGTCAGGCGAAAACGCCCACGCGCCAACAGGTGCAGAAAGGATCCTGTTCTTAAATATATTTCCTCGAATTTTTATTGGCGAAAATAAATCGGCATATTGGGGTCTCATCTTTCCTCCTCAGTCAACATGATGTAATTATTCACAAACCAATTATATATTTAAGCCATTTTTTCGTCAATAACGCACATGATTAATAGTAACTCACCTAAAAGTAAGTTTAATTTTTGCACAAATATAGCGTTTTTCCAGGTCATGATATATAATAAACACAGTAAATTCAGTCGACGCCGACCAACATATGGAGGAGCAATATGGGCCCGTACAACAAAAAAGACCGTGCAGAATTTCTTGCTTGCAATCCATACAGTCATACCGTCAGTCTCTGTTTGGACAGATGGAAGCCTTTTATCATCCGCGGTGTAGAGTACGACGGAAGGACACGTTTCAGCAAATTTACAAAACAGCTGCCGATAACCGATAAGGTCTTGACCGACAAACTCAAAGAGCTTGAACAGGAC
>CAKSWM010000022.1 GCA_934511545.1 uncultured Oscillospiraceae bacterium
ATCCGCAGCAAGGTGAACTCAAAAACCAAGGCGATCGTCATCATAAACCCGAACAACCCGACGGGCGCCGTCTACGGTCCGGAGGTCCTGGAGGAGATCATAAAGGTCGCACGTGAAAACGATCTCATCATATTCTCCGACGAGATATACGACCGGCTGTGCATGGACGGCATTGAGCATACGTCCATCGCTTCGCTTGCGCCGGACGTCTTCTGTGTCACTCTGAACGGTCTTTCAAAATCCCACCTCATCGCCGGATTCCGCTGCGGCTGGATGTGCCTGTCCGGTCCCAAGGAACATGTCAAGGGCTATATCGAGGGTCTCAACATGCTCTCTTCCATGCGTCTGTGCGCCAACGTTCCCGCGCAGAGCGCGATAGCCGTCGCTCTCTCATGCCAGGAGGAGACAAAGGCAATGCTTCTTCCCGGCGGAAGAGTCTATGAGCAGCGCGAGACCGTGTGCCGCGAGCTGTCAAAGATCGACGGTATCAGCTTTGTTAAGCCCCGCGCCGCCTTTTACGTTTTTCCGAAGATCGACGCTGAGCGCTTCGGCATTGTGGACGACGAAAAATTCGTCCTGGATTTCCTGCGCGAAAAACACGTTCTGCTTGTCAGGGGCGGCGGTTTCCACTGGGAAGAGCCCGATCATTTCCGCATAGTGTATCTGCCGGACGTCTCCGTGCTGACCGAAGCTATCGGAAAGCTTGGCGAGTTCCTTCAGGATTATCACCAGTAAGCGATAAAAACACTTTCACACTCCCCTTTTGTATGATAGAATAACGCATACAAAGGGGGAGTGTTTATGAACTACTGCGAAAGCTGCGGCGCCGAACTGCCGGAGGGTAAGCTGACCTGCCCGAACTGCGGCACGCCCGTGCCGCGCGAAGAATATACCGGCAGGGATTATTCCAACTATAACGATTACGATCACACTGACTATTATGATGATGGATATTCTTCGCGTGAGCCGGTGTATTCATATGCGCAGAACGAAAAAACGCCGGAGCGTGTTCTGGGTACAGGCGCGTTTTTTGCTTCTGTCCTGCTCATGTCGATACCGGGATTGGGTCTGCTGTTTCAGATCATTTGGGCCCTTGGCGGAACGGGAAGCCTCAACCGCCGCAATCTGGCCCGGGCATATCTGATCTTTTCCGCGATCGGCATCGTCCTTGCAATATTGCTCGCATGGTTCATAACAAACACGGTCCTTCCTCTGATGGACGCGCTCATAGGAAGCGGTCAGGTAGATTTCAACAATTTTTTCTCGACACTTTTAGACTGATTTCTTAAAGACACAATAGCTGGTACAGTCTGTGCGGCCGAAATGCCGCAAAGCTCCAGATATTGTGTCTTTGTCGACACTGTGCAAAAAATGGCGCAGGGTTGACAATAGGGAAACAAATGTGTTACAATTCGGTTACAGGTTTGTACGGAAAGGAGATCCAAAATGGCAGAAAAGAAAAGCAATGCACTCGAATACAAGGGGCACCCGCTCCGCCGCAAGGATAATCTGATCTATTTCGGCAGCATGTCCGATAAATATATAATCATGATGCAGATCCTGGAGACGAAGAAGATCAAGGATATGGATGTTGCAACAAAGGTCTCGATTCAGCTCCAGCTGACAGACCCGGACCTCAAGAGCCGCG
This sequence comes from uncultured Oscillospiraceae bacterium, assembly GCA_934511545.1. Taxonomy (GTDB): domain Bacteria; phylum Bacillota; class Clostridia; order Oscillospirales; family Oscillospiraceae; genus CAKSXP01. The sequence continues at coordinate 1,649 of CAKSWM010000022.1, forward strand.
ACCGCGTCGTCAAAAAGAGCGAAAAGGACAGCCTTTATTCCGCAATGGATGTGGCGTCCGTCTGGCTTGAGCGCGCTCTTTCCGCAAGGTAAAGGGGCTTTGCCATGAAACTCAATATACTCAAAACAGGACTGATAGCCTGTGCCGCCTGCGCAGTAATGAGCGTGTCTGCGCTGGCAATGAGCCAGGGTACGGCCACGGTAAACGCCTCCGCCCTGAATCTGCGCAGCGAACCGAACACCACCTCCTCCATAGTAACGATAGCTCCGCGCGGAGCCGTTGCGATAGTTTCGGACGCGGAAGCGCCCGACGGCTGGAGCAAGGTCTGGTACAAGGGCTATGTCGGCTATATGTCCGATGAATTTATCACAAAGAGCGACTCCGGAGAGGCAAACTTAGGCGTGGGCTCGGTCACCGGAACGAGCGTCCGCATGCGCAGCGGCCCCGGTACGGATTATCAGGTGCTTGGCTCATTCAACAATGGAGACGAGATGAGCGTCAAGGCCGTGTCTGGTGAGTGGTATATGGTCAGCAGCGGCAGTGTTGAGGGCTATATCCGCAGCGACTATTTTTCACTGTATACCGCAAGTCTCCAGCCCGATAGCGTGACTGCCCAGCAGCCGGGCGAGGCTGCGGCGTCTGTCGACAGCTCGGAGGGCGCAAAGATAGTTGAAACAGCGAAAAAATATATGGGCACGCCCTATGTGTGGGGCGGCACCTCCACTTCCGGTTTTGACTGCTCGGGCTTTGTGTACTATGTATACAAGGAGTGCGGCTATTCGATAAACCGCACGGCCGAGTCCATATACTCAAACGGCGAGTATGTCGACAGAAGCGCGCTCCAGCCGGGCGACGCGATATGCTTCACGACCAGCCGCTCGGCAACCTACATAGGCCACGTCGGCATTTACATCGGAGACGGTCAGTTTATCCACGCTTCATCCGGAACGGGATATGTCACCATCTCGTCGCTGAGCGAAACATATTACAACAACCACTATTACGGCGCGCGCCGTATCGTTTCCTGAAAAAACCGTTTTGCGCCCCTGTCTGAAAGGGGCGCAAAATTTTTTATCAAAAAGCAGAAAAACATCTTGATTTATCATAAATTATATGTTAATATAATCGGGCGTTCGAAAGAACAAAAGTTAATATATCCGGGTGTGGCGAAGTTTGGTATCGCGCCTGAATGGGGTTCAGGAGGCCGCTGGTTCAAGTCCAGTCACTCGGACCATAGGTGAATTCTTTATAAGGATTCACCTATTTTTTATATGCATAGCGCCGAATCTGCAATTCCGGAAATCTCTGTTGCACGGCGGCGTGCAGCTTTGGGCTTGTTTCTCCCTTTGGTTAGAAGGACTGGGGTCCTTACTATTGAAAAAGGAGAACAGACCAATGTACTACAAACGATGTACAGGAACGATCCTCGTACAAAAATCGGCAGATTTTCCGGATTGGGTCCAGTGGACGCATCACTCTGAAGGCAAAACACATTGCGAAGAATGTCTGAAGCTTGATGGGTGCTGGTTTTCGCTGGACACCGTCCCGCCATGTCCGCATCACCCTTTTTGTCACTGTACCCTCGACCCTATCGATTATGCCTCGGTTGTGATAAACGCAAAAGCTTACAGCAAATACAGTAAATTTGATCCGTATTTGTTTAACACAACAGGGACACATCCTCACGGAAAAGAAAAACTGTTTCATAAATGGGGCTATACTGTTGATGATGCTCAGTGGCTGCAAAAAGAATTAGAACGACAGGCAAGAGAAAAATACATTTCAGGTGAATATATACTTGGTACATTGAACAAGGACGGTCAGCGGATCAGCATACGAGTCACCATTCCCAAAAAAGGTACAGGAAATACTGTGTCTTTTATAACAGGCTGGATGGTTGAACCTGATGGAGCGATACGACTGACAACGCCGTATGGAGGTAAATAAATTGAAAGAACTGGATTGCGTTGAAGTTATCACTGAAAAGAACGAATATGTAAGGTACGGCGTTCACAAGGGTATGCAGGGGTGGATCTGTTATGAACAGAAAACAGAAGGTTATTGGCTGGTTAACTTCCCGCAATATGGAGAAAAAGACGATATTGCAGAAATCGACATCAGGGAAAATGACTTGAAGATAATTCCCATTATGCACGCCAAGGTAAACGAAGAAATCAAAGCCCGGTTTGAGGGCCGCGAGGCGGCTGACGAGCCATCTGACGACACAGGCGAGTTATCCGACTATATGATCTGACCGGCTGTCCCAGAACCGGGGCACGGTCTGCAACACCTTACGGAGGTAAGTAAATTGAAAGAACTGGATTGTGTTGAAGTTATCGCAGAGAAAGAGCGATACACAAGAGACGGCGTTCACAAGGGTATGCAGGGGTGGATCTGCCTCGATGATAATGTCAATGGCACTTGGCTTGTTAACTTCCCACAATATGGAGAAAAAGATGATATTGCTGAGATTTCTATCAAAGAAACTGACTTGAAGGTAATTCCGGTTATGGACGTCAGGGTAAACGAAGAAATCAAAGCCCGGTTTGAGGGCCGCGAGGCGGCTGACGCTTCATCTGCCGATGCGGGCGAGTTATCCGACTATATGATCTGACCAGCTGTCCCAGAACCGGGGCACAAGTCTGCAACGCCTTATGGAGGTAATTAAATTGAAAGAACTGGATTGCGTTGAAGTTATAGCAGAAAAAGACCGATACACAAGAGAAGGCGTTCACAAGGGTATGCAGGGGTGGATCTGCGATCCTCGAAGCATAGATGGAACGTGGTTGGTAAATTTCCCTCAATATGGAGAAAACCCCGATATTGCCACTTTGGATATTGACGAAGAGGATTTAATAATCGTTCCCATTATGGACGCCGGGGTGAATGAAGAGATCAAAGCCCGGTTTGAAGGTCGCGAGGCGGCTGACGAGCCGTCTGCCGATGCGGGTAAATCGATTATATGATCTGATACATAAAAAGCGCCCAAACTCTTATAAGAGGCTGCAAAAAAGGATGCCGGTCATGCGACCGGCATCCTTTTTTATTGTTATTCTTTCTGCCCCGGCGGACAGATGCATTGAAGCCCGGACGCCCGGCTCTTCAGCTCACGCCGCACCGGGAAAGCCTGTACACATTCAATCCTTCGTACATTCCGGCAGACCGGCAATGCTGGTCAGGAAACTCAGCGCCCCCGCCAGTAATGACGCGGACAACACCATCATCCAATCCACCTGTGAAAGCAGCGCGCTCGTTCCTATCGTTGCCACGGCGGTCTGCGCCACAGTTTTGAGCGCTCTGGATCCCGCGCACTTCAGCCACTTTTTGAAATTATCCATTCTTTATTTCATCAGCCTCCTCCTGCGTCAGCTTTCCGGCTGCTGCAAGCGCGTTTATGCGCGCCGCGCTCCACAGCCCTCTGGAATAATAATATGCCGCCATCTGCTTTACCGTCACAGTTCCACCCCCGTCATTACCGCGATATAGTCCACATCCGCGCGGAGCCTTTCAAGCTCTGTCGGCTCTTCCGGCTCCGCTGTGCCCGGCTCCGGCACGGTTCCGGCAGTCATGCCTGTTACAACGCCGTTCTCCACCGTCACATTCACAAACGGAAACGTATCCGGCACCACGATCTGGTCCGGGACCACTGCCCAGCCCTCCGGCACGGTCCGGGGCGTTACGCTCTGGTTTGCGTGCGCTCCGTTTTCATATGCTTCGATCCTGATTATCACTTTTCTTCCCCCGATCAAAATTTCTCAGTCACTTAAAAAGTTACCGGCTTGGCATATAAATCCGGCGTCCCCTGGATGAGAACAGGAAACGCCATTTAGTAACTTATTAAGTTACCTTTATAATACATCACATTTCGTCGCCTGTCAAGTTATTTTCATCTTGTTTCGGGAGGAAAATGTGATATACTGAAGTTACTATTCTATGGGACGGTGGAACATCATGACAGTCGGGGAGCGCATACGCGCCGCAAGAGAGGCCGGAAATATAACTCAGGAAGAGCTCGGCAGGGTCTGCGGCGTTACCAAGCAGACAGTATTCAAATACGAAAATAACATCATCGTCAACATCCCTGTCGATAAGCTCGAGAGTATGGCCGCGTTTTTGAACGTTTCCCCCGGATATCTTCTCGGATGGGAGCACTCCGCCAGACAGGCTCTGGAAATTCAGGAAAAGCTGTTCAGGGACCGCGCGCCCACATTGGAGGAAGTCGTCGCGGGTCTGTCGCAGCATATGCTTGAGCAGGAAAACGGAGAACTCGCCGACTTTTCCGACATTCCGCCCGAAAACCGCGAAAAGGCCCGCGCTGCCTATGAACTCTCCAAAACGCTCGCCTCCCTCTCCTCCGAAGATATTGAGAAATTTATCAGCTACGCCAGATATCTCGACGACAAGGCAGGCGCTCCCGATGAGAATGCTCCGACCACCATGGACGAGCTTTTGTTCGCGGAATACCTCATTGATCACGGCGTCAGCCCGAGCGAGTACGAGACTCTCCCCGACCCCGGCCACGGGCTCAGGACCGCGCATATTGCCGGAGCGCACAAATTTCTGACTCTTTACAGTTCCTTATCCGCGGAACAGCAAAAGACCGCGGACGACTTTCTGGAATTTCTCTCAAAGCAGAGTCAGGATCGAGTTCCGGGCTAATATTATGTATTTTCCATTGGTTTTTCACCCCGGACATGCTATAATGCGTACATTCCAATAGCTAAAGGAGAGCACAGCTTTGTATAACGATCTTTTTTCCATCGGCCCCGTCACCATACACGGATACGGCCTGATGATAGGCATAGGCTTTTTGTGCTGCGTGCTGATGGGCACTTACAGAGCAAAAAAATATGACATGGACAAAAACGCCGCCATCGATATTGCGTTGCTCGGCGTGTTCATCGGCTTCATCGGGGCAAAGATCCTGTATATCATCGTCGAGTTTGACTGGTTCATCCGCGACCCGCTCGCCGTGCTCGGCTCCGAGGGCTTCGTTGTATACGGCGGTATCGTCGCCGGTGTTGCCGCCGCGATCATCTATTGCCGCAAACGCAGGCTGGTGTTTCTGGAATACTTCGACCTGCTCGCGCCGACGATCTCCGTCGCGCAGGGCTTCGGGCGCATCGGCTGCTTTCTGTCCGGCTGCTGCTACGGACGTGAGACAAGCTCCTTCCTCGGGGTCACATTTCCCGAGGGCAGCATAGCCCCCGCGGGCGTTCCCCTTCTGCCGACGCAGCTGTTCTCCGCCGCAGGCAACTTCATCATAATGGGTATTCTGATATGGTATTACAAACGCAGAAAGCATAGGGGCGACGTCGGCGCAATGTACCTGCTGCTGTACTCCGTGGGCAGATTCATAATCGAGTTTTTCCGCTCGGATGACCGCGGCGCCGTCGCTTTTCTCTCAACGTCGCAGTTCATCTCAATATTCATTGCCGCCGCGGCCATTCTCATGTTTTTCCTTGACCGCCGCCGCGATGCCCGGGTCTCTGCCGGAGCGGAAGCATCCGCACCCACAGATGATCTCGTCGAGGATACACCTTCCGACTCCGCTGCATCCGAAGAGGGCAACGAGTAAAATAATAAACGAGCTTCGTATCTCAGTCAGATACGAAGCTCGTTTTTCATCTGTTTCGGTAAGCCTTCATATATATGCCGCTGAGCAGCTCGGTCCTGCTGGAGACTTCCATCTTTTCATATATCCGCGCAAGATGATATTTGACGGTGTTCCCGGACACGCCGAGAGCCAGCGCCATGTCCTTATTCGACGCGCCGCGGCTCAGCAGATCGACTATCTCGATCTCACGCGGCGTCAGTATGCTTTCAAGGTGCCGCGTTGAGCTTCGATTGTCCTGCGTATTGCTGAAACAGACGGCAAAGCTCTCGCCGCCGACCGATATCTTCTCCGCGCGGTAATTGACCCACAGCTTGCGTTCGCCGGCGCGCGTATAGAAAGATCGCGAACTGCTGTATCTCCCCGGCTCCATCAGCGTGCGCATGTTCTCCGTCTGAACACGTTCAAGCTTTTTCCCGTAGGCGCTTTCCTGCCGCGCGATATTGATCTGCTCCGAGGCGATGTCGTTTGCAAACAGCAGCGCCGGGTGCTCCTCAACGCGGCTGATCCCAACGCCTTCGCCGGAGAGCTGTGCAGCCTGCCGGAACAGCTCGCACTGCATCCGTGCCGAGCGTATGCTCTCGTGCGCCTCAAGCTGGCGCGTAAGTATTTTCCGTATAAGGCCGAGGTCATCTCTCCTGCCCCCGAGGACGAAAAGGCCTCCGAACAGCTTCCCTTCCGAAGAGCGCAGCGGACAGCACACCATCTCCCGCCCCCGCGGCATTTTGGAAGCAAAGCCTTTCCCTTTGACAAACCACTCTTCCGGAAGCGGTATCTCCCGGAATGGCTTTTCCGCCTGTTCTGCGATCGCGGCGGCGGTGACCGCCGGTATCACCTCGAACCGGCAGGCCGATACACCGACGGCAGACGCCTCCAGAGCCCGTGAAATTATCTCCGCGGCTCGGCGGCAAAGCTCAGCCCCGTCTATGGACTCGCTCATATCCGCCAGCTCCCCGATCGGAGACGGCTCCGTGTCGGTAAGCATTGCGATCCCATCCGGCGCGCGGTCACGCGAAAGAAAAACGAACCCGTCGCGCGAGACATGTCCGCGCGCGTCTATCGGCAGCCAGACTCCCGCGCCGTTCACACAAAGCTCCCCCACCTGTCCGGGCGGGAGCATCCTCGTTCCGTCAAAGGCCGCGGCGGGCGCGCCGTTCACCGGCTTTCCGACGGAGCCGATCAGCACATACCCGTCGCTTGTTTCTCTTGCCGATTCATCCAGCGTCACGGAGAGCTTCGTGACCGGAACAGGAAAGCCATATTCCTTCTCGATCATACAGTCAGGAGGAAAGCTTTCGCACATTTCCCGCAGCGTTTCCTTCTCAAACAGCGTCAGACCGCAGCGGATCGTTCTGATCCCGGAAAAATCTCCGCGCAGATAGTGACTGTCGCGCAGGACGGCCTCTGCCATCGTCTGCGTGAGAAAAACGCGGTCAATATTGTCCGACAGCGCATATATCCAGTCCTTTGCACGAAAGCCGCGCGGCAGCACCGCCGTTCCCCCGCAGGCCAGCACCAGACACAGCTCACGCACAAAGCTCAGGCACGCGGCCGGGAGGGCGATCAGTGATCTCGTCGGTTTGTCTCCCTTGCAGAGAGAAATATATTCCGCTATATCCTTTGAGGCGTATGCTTTGTTTCCGGACAGACGCAGCAGCGTATCATTTCCGCTTGCTGCCCGCTCTGTCCGGAAGCTGCTCCTGCGGCGCAGCAGCCTTTTATAGCTCACGGAGCCGATGCCGTTGTCCTCTCCTATCACCTTCACGCTGTCCGGAACGGCGGGCAGGACACTGTCCGGCTCCACGCCGACAAAGACATATCCAACGCCCGGCGGTATGCTCTCCGGCTCTCCCGCCATGGGAATGATCTCCGCGCCAAGCTGTGACAGCGCAAGCATCAGCTCCGCGAATCTCAGCCCGCTGCCGCCAAGGAACGCCAGTCTCGCGCCCCCGCGGCAGCCCATCTGCTCCAGCGCACGCGTCACTGTGTCAACACGTTCAAACAGCTCGGAATACGAGACCTTCTCCCCGTCCGACTCGATCGCTGTGGAGTTCGGCCACGCATGGGCAAGTTTTCTCAAAAGTAAACAAAGCTCCATATTCCGCCCACCTCTCTGCGGCTATTATATCAAATATACAATATCCGGCGCAATACCGTACAGGCCAAAACGCTCCGCGTATACGCGGACCGATTGACTGTTCTGTTGCGATATGGTATGCTTGCTTAAACAAGCAAGAGACGAACATGTCCGGACGGGGAAGTGGATCAATGACCGTTATACACACGATAGCGCCCGTATATGACGAAAGCAGCCGGGTCCTCATACTTGGCTCCTTTCCCTCCGTCAGATCTCGAGAAAACGGCTTTTTCTACAGCCATCCTCAGAACCGCTTCTGGCGCACGCTTGCGGTCGTTCTGGGCGAGCCTGTGCCCGATACCATCGCGGAAAAGACCGCAATGCTGCTTCGGAACCATATTGCGCTTTGGGACGTGATAAGCCGCTGCGAAATTTCCGGTTCGGATGACGCAAGCATACGGAGCGCAGAGGCAAATGACCTGTCATGTATTCTGGAAGCGGCCCGGATACGGCGCATCTTTGTCAACGGGAAAACCGCCGCGCGGCTTTATAAACGACTGATCGAGCCCAAAACGGGCATTCCCGCTGTTTTGCTGCCGTCCACCAGTCCAGCAAACGCAAGGTGGACGCCCGATACGCTCAGGGAAGCCTATTGCACTATACTCAATTATCTCGGAGACGACAATGAATGATGACGAAAAACTGACGGCAAAGCGGCTCGCGGAGCTTGCCGGGCGTTCATACAGCCGCGGCATTCCGTGCTATTCGGATTTTTTGACACTCGCTGAACAAGCGCTGGTGCCGAAAAGCGCGTCGGGCACGTACTATTCTCTCTTCGGCGGATTCGAGGGCGCGGAGCGCTGTATCGCCTGCTTCGGAGAGGAAGCCGCCCTGTGCGCGCCGATAGTCTGCCTGCGCGTATCCCCGCTCAACGCAAAGTTTTCCGACGAGCTGTCGCACAGCGACTATCTCGGCGCGCTGATGCATCTGGGTCTGCGGCGCGAGACCCTCGGGGATATTCTTTTGAACGGCGGAAACGGATATGTTTTCTGCCTTGAATCCGTGGCGGATTTTATCATATCGGAGCTGACGCGGATAAAGCGCACCTCCGTTGCCGCCGCGCGGGAGGCCGCTCCCCCGGCGGACGCTCTGCCTGCCCCAAAGCCGGCGGAGCTTGTCGTCGCATCTGAACGGCTGGACGCCATCACAGCAGCCGTATACCATCTTTCACGCAGCGAGAGCCAGAAGCTGTTCGTTCAGGAAAGGATCTTCATAAACGGCCGGGTCTGCACCAATTCCTCCGCCGCACCGCACGAGGGCGACGTTATTTCCGTCCGCGGTCACGGCAGATTCGTCTACAGCGGCATTGCACGCGAGACGCGAAAGGGGCGGCTGCGCGTGACCCTTGAAATTTACTGAGGAGACGCCGAGATAGAGGTGGACATGCTGAGCTTTTTCGACGAGGAGCCCTCGCTGTTCGCCGATATGTTTGAGATCAGCGCATCGGATTACAGCATTACGGTGAAAAATATCTCCGGCAGGGATGTGCCCGGCGATGTCTATGTCTATTATAAAACCGTTTCCGACGGGGGTTATATGGGCGGCATCACATACCGCGCAAACGCCGGAAGTCTCGCCGCCGGTCAGGAGGTATCGGCTTACGCCGGGCATTACATGGATGACAGCAGCGAAATTCTGTTCGTCACCTATAAATAACGAGGAGAGCCTATGGAACTTAAATTGCAGCTTGTAAAGCGCGAAGTCGCTGGCGATACGATCCTTGTTCCCATCGGGGATGCGTCGCTGAAGATCAAAGGCCTGATAACCCTGAACGAAACGGCGTCCGTTCTGTGGGACGCGCTGCCGCAGGCGGACGGCGCAGAGCAGCTGGCCGACGCGCTCGAAAGGGAGTTCGACGCCGATAGGGAGACGCTGCTGCGGGACGCGGAGGACTTCCTTGAAAATATGCGGGAGCTGGGCATCGTTTAGCGCGCATCCCGGTTATAAAAAAACAGAACAGCAATGCGGTGCGACATTCCGCATTGCTGTTCTGTTATATGGGATGAGGACAAAAATGAAAAAGATGAAACTGTCTCTTGCAAGTATTATACTACACCGCAGATGTTAACAAATAAACAGAACAAATGTTTCAAAAGAATTAAATCGAAACTTTTTGTAATCTTTTTTACTCATCGAGGGTATCGGCCCGGTCGCCGAACCAGGCGCACTTGTCCATATCCACACGGCCGTCGCTGAGAAAAACGACGCCCTCTTCTTCCAGAAGCCGCCGCTGGACGTCCTGCCCGCCGAAGGCGAAGCCGCTGCAAAGCGACCCATCCTTGAAAACGACCCTGTGGCATGGCGTGACCAGCGGTTCCGGATTGCGGTGCAGCGCACACCCGACGACGCGGGCAGCGCGCGGCCTGC
>CAKSWM010000023.1 GCA_934511545.1 uncultured Oscillospiraceae bacterium
TGAGTCGCGGTCGTGGAATGGACGGTAGTCATAAGCCCGGACGCGATCCCAATATTATCGTTGATGACCTTGGCAAGCGGAGCCAGGCAGTTGGTAGTGCAGGATGCGTTCGACACGATGTTCATGGCGGGGTCGTAGCTTTCGTTGTTTACGCCCATGACGAACATCGGGGCATCCGCGGACGGCGCGGATATTATGACCTGTCCGGCGCCTGCGGAGATGTGTGCGCCTGCTTTCTCCAGCGTTGTGAAACGTCCGGTGCATTCGATGACATAGTCGGCTCCGACCTTGCCCCAGGGGAGTTTGGCGGGGTCCGCCTCCGAAAAAACAGGGATCTCGTGTCCGTCGACAACGATAGAGTTTTCCGTGCTGCTCACCTCGTGTGCAAGCCGCCCGTGTATGCTGTCGAATTTGAGCATATATGCCATATAAGAAGGCTCCAGCAGATCGTTGATACCTACAAATTCAATGTTATCGCGCTCAAGCCCGGCGCGAAAGACCAGCCTTCCGATACGGCCAAAGCCGTTTATACCGATTCTGATCTTCTTGGTTGCCATTTTGATGATCTCCTCTCTAAGATAAGGCCATAACAAACATATCATACGTTTGATATATTAGTATTATATGCTGTTCCGCGCAGTTTGTAAATAGTTATTTTAAAATTCGTCATTTTGTCGGAAATCATGCGGGGAAAAGATACCATCGGCTGTCGGGCGTATCTGCCCGTGTCAGCCGATGGTAAAAAAGCGAGAACCGCCCGGCCAAATGCCGAGCGGTCCTCCCGGAGACCTTCAAAGCCCAAAGGGCTCAGATCATGCCTCGTATGCGGTTTTGAAGCACTCCTCGATCAGTGCCTTGTCCGTCACGCCCTCGCGGAGCTTTGTTCTGCCGATATAATAAGTCGGGACATACCAGTAATCATAGCTTCCGGCAAGCTCCGGCTCGTTCTTTTCGTTTATCAGGCGAAGCGGCACCTCGCGGTATTCCGGATGCTCGGCAAATATCTCCTCCTGCCAGCGGAAGGCGTCCTGGCAATGCGGGCATTCGTCAAAGTAGAACAGCGTCAGTTCCTTCATGTTGTTTATCCTTTCTCATTCGACTCCACGGAAGTATAGTCCGCGGGTATGTTTTTTTTCATCAAAACATCCGCCTGAGCGATATTCCCGGACGATGGCGGCGCACTGAGCCGCGCTTTCATCCGTAAAGCTGAGCCTTATGGAGGAAAGACCGAGCTGATCCAGCTCGCCGAGCCTGTCGGCAAGGTACAGAGTTTTTGCGTTGAATATCTCGCAGCGCAGACCGGGGGCATGCAGGACGGGAAAACGCTCGCCCTGACGGTCGGTGAGCTGTTCCCTTCCGGTGCAGGAGCATTTGCCCGTGCGGTTTCGGATGATGCAGTTTTCGGTTATCATGAGCGGCAGCCGCCCGTATGCGATGATCTCCGTGGGGAGCGGTTTTGACAGATCGCGTATCTGAGCAAGGCGAAGCTCAAAAGAAGCGCACTGGGAGGCGAAGCCGAGCTCGCGCAGACGTTCCGCGGAGACTGAATTGAAAACACCGAGACCGAAATCGGCGTGCGGGACAAAACCAAACTCTTTTGCGGTTTCGAGAAGATCCAGCGTGCCGACAAGCGCGTCGGCTATGCCGAGTGCGCGGAGCGTTTTCAGCCGTTTCTCAAGTGCCGCACGCTCGCGGTCCCAGCAGATCCGGGGGAGGACCGCGCCGACGGCAGCGCCAATGCTGTCTGCACGACGGATAAGACCGGGCGCAGAGCAAAGCTCTTCCACCGGCAGCCAGAGCATCGCTGGCCTGCTGCTTATAAGCTCGTCCGAAAACTGTTCCGCGCGGCGCAGAGATATGCTTATGTCCGGAGAGCCTTCGGGACCGGGGACATTAAGGGGCGGCGAAAACTCCGCACAGCGCCGGTCCGGCGCCGCGCCTCGTGCGGCCTCCAGCTTATCGATCGCCTCGCGGCGCATCGCGTTTATCGCAGAGACGGGCAGCGAAAGACCCTGTCCGACCTCGGCCGACACGCCGGTGCAGTAAAACGGAGTCCCTCCGGTCTTGCGCAGACGGTCTGAGACCTCTTTTTCGTCGAGAGCCTTTGTACGCGCGGGTTCGGCTATGGGGCCGGTGACGCTTACAGTATGTCCGCAGTCATCCGAAAGCAGCAGCGAGGAGGGAGCGTTTTCACTTATATTTGCCTTAAAAGTAACGGCGACGAGCGGGTTTTCGCGGTTTTCATAGCCCAGCCGGGCGGCGGCAAAAAGCTTTCTTGTGTCCTCCGCCTCATCGCGGACGCCGAACATGTGCGCACCTTTGCTGTCTGTAAAACCCTGCCGCGAAAAGGCGGACTGGAGATCCCTGAGCTCGTCTGCAGTAGGGTCGCGGCCCTCGCGCAGCGCCCGGGCATAGACTCCCGTAACGATGGCTACATATTCCGGACGCTTCATTCGGCCCTCGAGTTTCAGACAGTCGACGCCTATGTCCTCCAGCTCGGAAAGGTGGCCGGCCAGCGACATGTCCTTGAGTGACAGCGGGTTTGAGTCCGCCTTGCCGTTCCAGCCGTATTTCAGGCGGCATGGCTGGGCGCAGAGACCGCGATTGCCGCTCCGCCCGCCGATAACGGAGGAGAAAAAGCACTGACCGCTGTAGCACATGCAAAGCGCGCCGTGCACGAAGGTCTCGATCTCGATCGGAGAATGGGCGCATATATGAGCTATCGCGTCCATCGAAAGCTCGCGTGAGAGCACAGCGCGCGTCATGCCGAGGTCCGCGCAGCGCTCGACGCCTTCAAGGCGGTGGACGGTCATTTGCGTGCTTGCATGCAGCTCAACGTCCGGAACCACGCGGGAGAGCATTTTCGCCGCGCCGAGATCCTGGACCAGTATTGCGTCCACGCCGGCATTGGAGGCGCGAACTGCAAGCTCTGCCGCGCCGGGGAGCTCACGGTCGCGCAGAAGCGTGTTCATCGTCAGGAACACGCGCACGCCGCGTACATGGCAGTATTCGACTGCGCTCTCAAATTCCTCGATGCTGAAATTTTTTGCGTTTCTGCGGGCGTTGTAGTCGCCGCAGCCGAGATAAACGGCGTTGGCGCCGGACTGTACGGCCGCTGTGACAGCTTCCGGAGAACCAGCGGGGGACAACAGCTCTATCATAAGAATTAATCTCCGTTTGTTTTGACATAATATATATACCTACCATCGATTAACAAGGGCGTACACAGGCTTGCCGGTCAGAAATGCGCCCATATCGCGCAAGTCTCTTGACAATGCAGCGTTCTGTCAAGCAGAAAAAAGCAAAGTGGTGAAGAGAAACGCCGACAGACGCGCTTGCCCTTGCCAACTGATAGTAAATATTATAATATATTAAAAGATTTTGCGCAAGGGATGGAACAACTGTCTTGCGGCAGGCGTCATATAGCGCGAAAGGGGAAATTGAAATGAAACGTATTGTTACTCTGACACTTGTATTAGCAATGCTCCTTGCATTTGCGGCCTGTGGAGGTAAAGCCGGTAAAAATCCGGGAGCGGACATGTCTGTATTGGACATATTAAAGGAAGTCATGTCCGACGTTGACGTGGGGATCGAAACTGACTACATGCTGCTCGACTCGGAAAATTTCCAGTATTTTGCCTTTGTTGACTATAAGGAAGGCTATGAGGCGGCATGCAACGAGGCGGTCATCAACGCCTGTGCACATTCGGTCGTGCTTGTGCGTGTGCCCGACGGGGAGGACGCCGCTGCCGTTGCTAAAGATATTGAGGCAAATGCAAATCCGCGCAAGTGGGTGTGCGTTGAGGCGGAAGAGACAAAGGTTGTGCAGAACGGAAATCTTGTTCTGCTTGTCATGTCCTACGACGACACGACGCCCGCCGTGGTGAACAGCTTCAATGAATTCTGCAAGAACGCCTGAACAAGGGCAGAGCATAGCGACAGCAATCTTTTTCTGCGCGTTCATAGCGGTGCTGTCGCTTGCGCACCTGTTTCTTCCGGACAGAGAGATCTCCAGAACAGAGCGCAGAAAGCTCCAGCAGCTTCCGGAGTTTTCCGTGCAGTCGCTGCTTTCGGGCGACTACATGCAGGAGCTTGAATCCTACGTTTGTGACCAGTTTCCGATGAGGGACAGATTCCGTGCGCTCGAGTCTGGTGTCTGCTTTTATGTGCTCAGACAGATGGATAACGGGGGCGTTTATCTGATCGACGGGACGGTATACAAGTCCGACCCGGTGCTTGACGATAATGCCGTCCGATTGACGGCGGAAAGAATAAACGGCATAGTCGAGAAATATCTGGATGAAGATAAAAAGGTGTGGTATTCGGTCATACCGGATAAGAACTATTTTGCCGCCGGCCGGGGTTATCCGACAATGGATTATGACAGATTAATATCTGAATTAGACGAAAATCTTGACAATGTATCCTATATAGACATTTTTGAAACGCTTGATATAACGGACTATTACCGCACGGACATCCACTGGCGGCAGGAAAAGCTGGCGGACACCGCCGGAGCGCTTCTTGACGCGATGGGTATCCGGCATACGGAAAGCGTGTATACGCCGCACAGCCTGAGCCCGTTTTACGGGGCGTATTACGGGATGGCGGGACTGCCGGTCGAACCGGATGAGCTTATATATCTGACAAGCCCGCTGACGGATTCAGCGTCCGTAACGGCGCTCGACCCGGACGCGGAAAAGAGCGTCTATGCGCCGGACCGTATAGATGGAATGGACGGCTACGACGTGTTTCTGTCCGGCGCTCAGTCGGTCATCACGATGGAGACGGACAGCGGCTCCGGCCGTGGGCTCATATTGTTCCGGGATTCCTTCGGAAGCAGCATTGCGCCGCTGCTGTTGGAGGGATATTCGAAAATAACGCTTGTCGATCTGCGGTATATTGTCTCCGACAAACTCGGGGAGTATGTCGATTTTGAAAACGCGGATGTGTTATTTCTCTATTCCACAACACTGATAAACAACGGCGGCGTGCTCAGATAAAAGAAAAAAAGCTTCTGCCGGCCCAAAAGGCCGGCAGAAGCTTTTTTGGGTGAGACATACGCAGGGGAAGGCGGCGCACTGCGGACGGCACGTTTTTTTCATTGCCCGCCGGTATCCTTGACAGGAAAGGGGATAGGGGGTATTATTATCATAAAACTTTGATTTGGAGACAGTGTATGGAGAAGTTCATCAGTCTTTCGACGGGAGGGCCCGTCAATGTATACGTCGAAAACGGCAAAATCGTCCGTATGACGCCGCTTACGCTGACGGACGACGACGCCGCGTCCTGGCACATCCAGGCGCGTGGACACGATTTCACTCCGCCGCGCAAGGCGACGCGTTCGCCCTTCACCTCCGGACAGAAATCAATAGTATATTCAAAGGACCGCGCGCTTTATCCCATGAAGCGCGTGGACTGGAATCCGAACGGGGAACGCAATCCCCAGAACCGCGGCATTTCCGGGTATGAGAGAATAAGCTGGGACGAAGCGCTGGATATCGTTGCCGGGGAGATGAACCGCATAAAGCGCGCATACGGTCCCGCGTCGGTGCTGGGAAAGCAGTCCTCGCACCAGCTGTGGGGCAATATCGGCTATTCCCACGGCTGCTTCGGCCGGTTTAAGGGACTGGCCGGAATGTCGGATGTGGCCCACAATCCCGACAGCTGGGAGGGCTGGCACTGGGGCGCGATGCATATGTGGGGCTTCTGCGGAAAGCTCGGTATACCGGAGCAGTTCGACCTGCTTGAGGACGCGCTTCAGAACACGGAGCTTATCGTGTTCTGGTCCAGCGATCCCGAGGCCACCAGCGGAGTCTATGCCGCGGCGGAATGCAACATCCGGCGCCAGTGGCTCAGAGAACTGGGTGTCGAAATGGTGTTCATCGACCCGTATTTCAACCATACGGCGGCCGTTTTTTCGGACAAATGGCTGGCGCCGCGCCCCGGCACGGACGTCTGTCTCGCGCTTGCTGTCGCCTATGTCTGGATGACCGAGGGGACCTACGACAGGGAATACATAGAAAAACGAACCGTGGGCTTTGACGAGTGGCAGGAATATGTTCTCGGCAATGAGGACGGAGTTCCCAAAACGCCCGAGTGGGCGGAAGCGGAGTCCGGCGTGCCTGCGCGCGACATAAGAGCACTGGCAAGGCTCTGGGCGAAAAAGAAAACGATGCTGGCCGCGGGAGGCGTCGGCGGCTTCGGCGGAGCGTGCAGAACCAGCAACGGCGGCGAATGGGCGCGGCTCATGGTATGTCTTGCCGCGATGCAGGGGCTTGGAAAGCCCGGCAGCAACATCTGGAGCACCCAGATGGGCGCGCCTGTCAACCTCAAGTTCTATTTCCCCGGCTATGCACATCCGGTAAATACCGAAAACCCGATGATCGGGCGGTATTCCAATATGGGAACGCAGTTTTCCGTGCAGCGTCTGCGCCTGCCCGAGGCGGTGATGGACGGTAAGGCCGAATGGTGGTGCAACGGAAGCTCTTTCGGCTGGCAGGAACAGCAGTTCAACAAATACGAATATCCCCAGCCGGGCAGCGCGGGGATCAAAATGATCTATTCTTTCGGCGGCTCATATATCAGCACGATGACGGAGACGAACCGATATGCCAGAATGTACCGCTCCGACAGTCTCGAGTGCGTCGTGTCGCAGCCTGTATGGCTGGAAGGAGAGGCGCTGTTCGCGGACGTGATCCTTCCCGCCTGCACCAATCTGGAGCGTTGGGATATCGGCGAGTTTGCAAATACCGCCGGCGTTTCCTCCGCAACATATACCGGCGTTAACCACCGCATCATCTGCATCCAGAATAAATGTATCGAGCCTCTGGGCGAAAGTAAGTCGGACTTCTGGATATTCTCGCGCCTGAGTGAGAGACTCGGTTTCGGCGAATATTATACGGACGGAGGCAAGGATGAACTGGGGTGGATGAAGATGGCATATGAACAGTCGGATATGCCGAAATATATAAGCTGGGAAGATTTTTTCAAAAAGGGCTATTTTGTCGTGCCGAATGACCCGGACAGAAAGCCGTCTCCGGCCTTCAGATGGTTCGCGGAGGAGCGGGAGTGCGACACTCCGGAAAGTGCGCCGGCACCGCGCTTCCGCATTGGAAAGGGCGATCTCCAGACACGCTCCGGGAAGATCGAGATCAGCGCGTCAACGCTGGCGGACTTTGAAAAGGTAGATCCCGACCGCCCGGCGGTACCAAAATACATACCCTCGTGGGAGGGACACCACACAGCCGGACTGACGGAAAAATATCCGCTTCAGCTCGTCTCGCCGCATCCGCGCTTCTCTCATCATACGGTGGGAGACGGCAAGGATTCCTATATAAACGATATTCGCGACCACCGCATGCTGATAGACGGCTATTATTACTGGATAGTACGCATGAACCCCGTGGATGCCGAAAAGCGCGGAATAAAGCAGGGCGATATTGTGCTTCTGTATAACGACAGGGGAAAGGTCATCTGCGCCGCGCAGATAACGAACAGGGTCCCCGCCGGCGTGGTCCATTCCTATGGCTCGGCGGCGGCGTATGATCCGCTGGGCGTTCCCGGCGAATCTGTGGACAGGGGCGGCTGCGTCAATATTCTGACGCCGTCGCGGTTCCTTACGAAAACTTCATCGGGCATGGTCTGCAACAGCACTCTTCTGGAAATCAAGAAATACGAGGGAGAAACGAAATGAGCAAAACTTTTTTCATTGACCTGGCAAAATGCACGGACTGCAACAACTGCTTCATGTCGTGCAAGGACGAGCATTGCGGAAACGAGTTTCCCGGCTATGTCGGGGAACAGCCTCTGCACGGCCACAGGTGGATAGAGATACTCTACCGAGAGCGCGGCACGTTCCCGCGTCTGGATATAACGTATTTTCCGCGTCCCTGTATGCATTGCGCTGAGCCTGCCTGCAAGACCGACGACGCGGTCTACATCCGCGAGGACGGGCTTGTCATGATAGATCCCGAAAAGGCAAAGGGCCGCCGCGACATTGTCGATAAATGCCCGTATAAGGCGATATACTGGAATGAGGAACTTGGCGTTCCGCAGAAATGCACGGGCTGCGCACATCTGCTGGACGAGGGCTGGCCAGAGCCGAGGTGCGTTGACGATTGTCCGACTCTGGCGCTTACATGGCGCGATGAGTCCGAGGCTGAAAAGGAAGAGGGGTGGCAGGTGTTTGAACCGGAGCATGGCACCCGTCCGCGCGTGTTCTATAAAAACCTGCACCGCTATCTCAAGGACTTCATAACCGGAAGCGCGGACAGAAACGGAGACTGTCTGGCGGGCGCGAAGGCGGAGCTTTTCCGGGACGGAGAAAAGCTTGCCGAAGCGGTAACCAATATGTTCGGTGAATTCAAGTTTGACGGTCTCGAAAAAGGCGTTAATTACAAGATAGTTCTCTCATTTGGAGATGCAAAGACGGAGTGTGAGCTTCTGCTTGAGACATCGACCGATCTCGGCGTTATTTCTTTGTAAAGAAGAAACAGGAATATAAACCAAAAGCTCCCGCTGAAATTAATCAGCGGGAGCTTTTGGTTTATACGGTTTTATTCGCTGTCGTTTGCAAGCAGAACTTCGAGAGCCGCAATTTTCTGGCAAATGCAGAAAACATTCATGCTCATATAAAGCTGCTCGGTCGAGGGATAGGACGGCGCGATACGGATATTCGAGTCGTTGGGGTCGATGCCGTAGGGGAAGGCCGCTCCGGAATCCGTCAGCTTGACGCCGGCCGCGGCGCACAGCTCAACGCAGCGCTTGGAGGTCCCGGGAAGTCCCTCAAAGCTGATGAAATATCCGCCGTTGGGGTTGGTCCAGCTGCCGATCTCCGTACCGCCGAGGCCGCTTTCAAGCGCAGCGAGGGCGCAGTCGAACTTGGGACGGAGATGGTTTGCGTGCTTTTTCATATGCTCCATCAGTCCGGCAACGGAACCGAAATACTTGATGTGGCGGAGCTGATTGATCTTGTCATAGCCGATCGTTTGAACGCCCATCTGTTTGAGGAGAAAGTCGATGTTGTTCTTGCTGGCGACAAACGCGGCGACACCGGCGCCGGAAAAGGTGATCTTGCTGGTGGATATGAACTCATAAACCATATCCTCGCTGCCGTATTTTTTGCAGGCGTCGAAGATATTCAGAAGATAGTCGTCATTTTCGCGGAAGCCGTGAACAAAATAGGCGTTGTCCCAGAATATGCGGAAATCATCGGCCACGGGCTTGAGAGCGGCAAAGGCTTCTACCGTTTCGGGGGAATATGTGTATCCCTGCGGGTTGGAGTATTTGGGCACGCACCAGACGCCCTTTACCGCGGCGTCACCTTCGACATACTGGCGAATGAGCTCCATGTCAGGGCCGGCGGGGGTCATCGGAATGTTTATCATTTCTATGCCGAACTCCTGGGTGATACGAAAATGGCGGTCATATCCGGGGACAGGGCAGAGAAATTTGACAGCATCCTGCTGTCCCCAGGGCTTGCTGCCTCCGTAAACACCGAGGACAAATGCTTTTATTACCATGTCGTACATCAGATTAAGGCTGGACTGTCCACCCATGATGACGTTTTCCATCTTGACGCCGAGAAGCTCCGCAAAGAACTCCTTTGCCTCGTCAACTCCGGCCAGCTCGCCGTAGTTGCGCACGTCGGTGCCCTTGCGGGTGTATATGAGATCATATGGGTTCTGACGCAGCATATCCATGCTCAGATTGAGCTGAGCGGGGTCCGGCTTTCCTCTTGACATATCCAGCTTGTGGCCAGCCTTGACCTCTTTATCATAAAGCTCACGAAGAACCGCAAGCTCATGCTTTTTTTCGGAAGCGGTCATTTTGAGATAGCTTTTCATATAATATCAGTCCAATCAACATAAATATGTATAACATTATAATGACTGAGACGAAAAAATGCAAGTGAAAATAATCGAACTTGCAATCATTCTCCAAAATGCCCAAAGTATAATTAAAATAGAGCGAAAAACTGCAAGTTTTTCTGCGGGTAATGGTCCAAGCTCCGCGTGTATGGCGCAAGCAGGACCGGCGCGGCCCCGGATGTCATACGCCGGTACAGTCAAATTCGGGCAGCATCTCCTCGGTCGCGGAGCCGGGCTCCTGTGTGTAACCGAAATCGAGACCGCAAAGCTCCATGTAGCTGACTGCGGCGTCATAGTCGAGCGGGGAGACGTGCTTCTGGAGTGCGGGAAAGGCCTCGAGCCCGCCGGAGGGAGGCGTGTACTGGCTCATGAGGCTGAACATGACGCTCCCCCGCGGAAAGGTCTCCGACACCCAGTCGATAACGCCAAGCGTGTTGTCAAGAGCGTCGGGCAGCATGAGGTGGCGTATGATAACTCCACTACGGATAAGTCCTTCGGAATCAAACCGGCAGGGCCCGACCTGGCGGAACATCTCCATGATCGCGTTCTTTGCCCTCTCCGGATAATCCGGCGCAAGGGAATAGCGCGCGGCAAGTCCGGCGTCGGAATATTTCATGTCCGGAAGATATACGGAGACGCTGCCATCGAGCCGGTGCAGCGTTTCGGGCTTTTCATAGGCGGAACTGTTCCAGACAATGGGAATACCGGCGGTAAAGCCCTCCAGCGCACGCAGAATGGCCCCGCTGAAATGGCTGGGGGTCACGAGATTTATATTGTGAACGCCGCGAGTGCACAGTCGGTACATGATTTCGCGCAGCTCCGCGTCGGAGACGGTTTTTCCGATGTCTGTACCGCGGCTTATCTCATGGTTCTGACAAAAAACACAGCGAAGATTGCAGCCAGAGAAGAATATCGCGCCGCTTCCGCGGCTTCCGCTGATGCAGGGCTCCTCGCCGAAATGGGGCGCGGCGCGGCAGACGACGGCGTTTTCCGGACTGCGGCAAAAACCGGCGGCACCGGCCTCGCGGTCTGCGCCGCATTCACGCGGACATAGATTACAGGAATGCAAAGTGATCACCTCAAAAAAACGAAGCCGGCCTGCATTGGCCGGCTTCGGAACAGTTGTTATTTATGCGGAAATGCGATCAGCTCCACGCGTCGAGATCCATATATTCGGATTCGGGTCTGGTCACAAGTTCTTTTATGTAGAGGAAAATGTTGAAAAGAACTGCCAGCGTGGTGATCATGATGATTATGAGCTGAACATAATAGGCAAAGGTGTTGCCAAGCAGGATGAACTTGCTGGAAAAGTATCCGACAAGACCCCAGATGCACCAGACAAGAGGGAAAAGCTGGGTAGCGATGCCCTTTTTGGTCGGCAGGGTGATGATGCTGATGATGCCGACAACAAGCAGACCGAGAACAACGTTAAGCTCCTTGATTCTCAGGAACTTGACGCCCATCAGGTCCTCCATCTGCTCAAAAGAGCCGGGAAAGCCGAGATAACCCCAGATAGAGATAACGTCTTTATCTCCGCCGGTGTAGTTAAAGTAGGGAAGTGCAAATGTGACCAGGAGCAGCAGCATGAGTCCCGCAGTGACCCAATTGAGAATACGGGAGAGCTTAATAATAAGATCTCTGTTCATTCGGTGTAGACCTCCTTGAATTCGGCAAAACAGCTAAAAATAATATCGCTGAAACAAAGTTTACCATAGTCGTTCACAAAAT
>CAKSWM010000024.1 GCA_934511545.1 uncultured Oscillospiraceae bacterium
GCGCAGCGCAATGCCGGTGATGCCGTAAGCCGCCAGAATGCCGTTGATCTCCCGAATATTTCCGTTTAGGGTCTCGGCGAAGGCTGCGCCGGCCATGTCGGAGCGGACCATTGCAGTGGAGACCATGACCTTATCGTAATTCTGCTGGGTGGAGAAACCGCGGTCGGTGGGATCGTCGGTGATGGTCTGTTTGATGTCAGCGCCGTTGTTTTCATAGATCTCTTCCTTGAGGACGGCGTCTTCAGCGTAATAGTTTGCAGAGCGAGCGGCACCCTGAGCGGGATACGCGGTACCGTTTCCGGTCGTGCCGGAGGTGGTGACCTGGCCGTCGAGTGCACCGACCCAGTGGTGGTCTTTGGCAAGACCGCCGTTGGCGATGGTGATATCACCGGTAGCATAGCTGTTGTACTGCTTGCCGGCCATCATGCCGACAAGACCGCCTGCCATACCGCCGAAGTTGGTGGAGATGGGAGAGGCGGCATACACATTGCCGAAGGCGGCGCAGTTGGCGATCACGACGTAGTTGCCGCTGTTGCCGATGATGCCGCCGGCCATGCTGTTTTTGTTGGTGTTGTTGGCAGCAGCGGAGACGCTGACGTTCGTCCAGCAGTTGGTGATGGCGGTTCCGATCTGGCCGAAGCCGGTGATGCCGCCGGCATAGACAAGTGCGTCGCCGGAGGTGAGGGAGGAGACGGAGCCAGTCGCCGAGCAGGCGTCGATGCGCGTGCCGATCTCGTTGTGCGCGGCCGTTGCGGCTCTGGTGGTGCTGCCGGCAAGCGCGCCTGCGAAGGCCTTGCCGGAGCTGTTTTCAACATGGATGCCGGCATTGGTGATGTTGAGATTTTTGACAACGGCACTGCTGCCGAGGACGGAAAAAAGGCCGTGATAGCTGTCGCCGGAGGTGACGTTGGCGTCGATGGTCAGATTGCTGATGGTGCAGCCCTGACCGTCAAAGGTGCCGTTGAAGATGGCGTCGGTGCCATTCTCCGCACCGATGGGGTTCCAGCTGTCGATGCCGGACAGGTCGATATTCGCCCCGAGGACGACATACTCACCTGCGTAGGTGTTGCCTTCGTCAACGGAGGCGGCGAAGCCGGACAGTTGGGCAGCGTTCACGATCCGGTAGGGATCAGAAACGGTGCCGGAGCCGGAAAGCGTGGATGCGGCTTGGGCGAGCGCCTGATCGACGGCCTCGAGGACGGCACGGGAGCTCTGGGTTGCGCCGGAGACGGCGTCGACGCCGTCGGTGCCGTTGGCTTTCCTGATGCTGTCAAGCAGGCCGGACTCCTCGACCTTGGCCCAGAATCGCTCCGTTTGGGTGCTGCCGTCGGCCTGCAGGTCGGAGATGACGACATTGCCGTCCTGTTGTGAGAGGGTAACGGTCACGGCGACAGGCTCGTTGTCGTGACCGGGGGCCGAGGCAGTGTAGGTGCCGGGCTGATAGGTGTTGTCCACGGTCGTGGCGAGGGCGGCTGTGGGGAACAGCGAGAGCACCATAACCACGAGCAGGAGAACGGAAAGAAGTTTTTTCTTCATGGGGACAATGATCCTTTCTCTTTCATTCATAATAACGCGGGGGATGTGGTGAGGTGTGTGGGGACGGCGGGCGTCACCTCCTTTGCGGAATGCCTGGACGGAGCATATATGCTCCGGTTAGATGAGACTAACTGCGCGGGGATAAAAACGGCAGCGCGGCTTGCGGAAAGAAGGGGCTGCCGGAAAATACGTCGGAGTGTGTCATTTGAGTTAGGCGCAACTAACCGCACCTGAATAAAGAACGCCGGGAGGCGAAACGCCATACGCCGGCGCGGATGTCAAATTCCGAAACAAGACTACCACAGCCCGAGCGGATTTGCAAGTAAAATTTAACAAACAGAGTTTAAATGGAGCGGCAAATGATCCGCGGCAGGGCTTGGAGGCAAAAAATGAGACGGCGCGGCTCTGGCGGCAAAGCAGCATTTATCCCTGTTTTGACAAATAATAAGCGCCTTTCAGCGTCACTTTGTATGTTTTTAATATCGAAATGTTCAGATTTTTTTGATATAATTTTCTTAGGAGCGGACCTCAAAAATCTGGTCGGTGCTTATTGAGCCGATAGCCCAGGACAACCCCCGGCATTTTACGCAGACGATTTTTATGCGCTTTGTGGCTTATGTGCCAGCCGGAACGGATTTACTGAACAGTTTTGTGCATATTTTTCCTCTTTTTGAGTTGACAAAATGAAATAATATTCTTATAATACTATCAAACTTGCATAATTACTGGATATTATTCAAAGGAGACTGAATATTATGAATAAGGCTGATATAAAGAAAGTCGTTCTGGCATATTCCGGAGGGCTGGATACTTCCATAATCATCCCCTGGCTCAAAGAGAACTACAACAACTGCGAGGTCATTGCCGTTTCCGGAAATGTGGGTCAGGGCGACGAGCTCGAGGGCCTTGAGGAAAAGGCGATCAAGACCGGCGCTTCCAAGCTCTATGTCCTTGACCTCACCGACGAATACGTCGACGATTTCATTATCCCCACCATGAAGGCGGGCGCCGTGTATGAGGAATACCTCCTTGGAACGAGCCATGCGCGTCCCTGCATTGCCAAAGGGCTTGTTGAGATCGCGCTGAAGGAAGGCGCGGACGCCATTTGTCACGGATGCACCGGCAAGGGCAACGACCAGGTGCGCTTTGAGCTGGCGATCAAACACTTTGCACCCAATATGCCTATCATCGCCCCCTGGCGTGAGTGGAGCATAAAGAGTAGGGATGAGGAGATCGACTATGCCGAGGCCCACAATGTCCCTCTCAAGATCAGCCGCGAGACCAATTATTCAAAAGACAAGAACCTCTGGCACCTGAGCCATGAGGGCCTCGACCTTGAGGATCCCGGCAATGAGCCGCAGTATGAGAAGGAGGGCTTCCTTGAAATGGGCGTCTCTCCGCTCCAGGCTCCGGATGAACCGACTTATATTATGCTTGAGTTTGAAAAGGGTGTTCCCGTCGCTCTCGACGGCGAAAAGATGAGCGCCAAGAATATCATCCTCAAGCTCAATGAGATAGGCGGAAAGAACGGCATCGGCCTTCTGGATATCGTCGAGAACAGACTCGTCGGCATGAAGTGCCGCGGCGTGTATGAAACTCCGGGAGGCGCTATCCTCTACAAGGCGCATAATGTGCTCGAGACCATATGCCTTGACAAGATGACCATGCACGAGAAGCAGAAGCTTGCCATCACCTTTGCGGAGCTTGTATATAACGGACAGTGGTACACTCCGCTGCGCGAGGCGCTCTCCGCTTTTGTCGATAAGACTCAGGAGCGCGTCACCGGCAAGGTGAAACTCAAGCTCTACAAGGGTAATATGATAAACGCCGGAGTATGGAGCGATTACAGCCTTTACTCCGAGCAGATCGCAACATTCGGTGAATCCGACTACAATCAGAAGGATGCCGAGGGCTTTATAAACCTCTACGGCCTGCCCATCAAGGTTCAGGCTATGGTCGATATGGGACTGCTGAATAAATAACGGAGCGAGGTAACGTGAATGAAACTCTGGGCGGGAAGAACCGAAAAACAGACCGATAAGTTGGCGGATGACTTCAACTCATCTATCCGCTTTGACAGTCGCATGTACAGGCAGGACATTGAGGGCTCGATGGCCCATGCCGCGATGCTGGGCGCAAAGGGCATCATCCCGCTCAAGGATTCAGAAACGATAATCGAGGCGCTCGGCGGTATACTCGACGATATAAATTCCGGTGCGCTGACCTTTGACCCGGAAGCCGAGGATATCCACATGTTTGTCGAGGCCGAGCTTACAAACCGCATCGGCGACGCAGGGAAGAGGCTTCATACCGCGCGGAGCCGCAACGATCAGGTCGCTCTTGATATCCGGCTCTATCTGCGTGAGGAAATAACGGAGATAAAGAAGCTGACGCTGGCGCTCATCGAGGCTCTGACCGGACAGGCGGAGAAGCACACCGAGACGATCATGCCCGGCTACACGCACCTCCAGCGTGCACAGCCCATCGTGTTCGGGCATCATCTGATGGCATATGCCTTTATGCTGATGCGCGACATCGGCAGACTGGACGACACGGCAAAGCGCATGAACCTGAATCCTCTAGGCTCGTGCGCGCTTGCCGGGTCCACATATGACATCGACAGAGAACAGACCGCAAAGGCACTGGGCTTTGACGGCGTTGTGATGAACAGTCTGGACGGGGTTTCGGACCGCGATTTTTGTATCGAGCTGGCCGCAGCGTGCTCAACGCTTATGATGCACCTGTCGCGTCTTTCCGAGGAAGTAATCCTCTGGTCAAGCTGGGAGTTCAAGTTCGTCGAGCTTGACGATGCGTTCACCACCGGCTCGTCCATCATGCCGCAGAAGAAAAACTCCGACATGGCGGAACTCGTACGCGGAAAGACCGGCAGGGTCTACGGCGACCTGATAACGCTTCTGACCATGCTCAAGGGTCTCCCGCTTGCATACAACAAGGATATGCAGGAGGACAAGGAGGCCATTTTTGACGCGGTGGATACGGTGAAGCTGGCTCTTGGGGTGTTTGCGCCGATGATTGCAACGATGAAGGTGCTGCCGGAGAATATGAGCGCGGCTGCGGCCGAGGGATTTATAAACGCTACTGACTGTGCGGACTATCTTGTCAGGAAGGGAATGCCCTTCCGCAGCGCATATAAGATCACGGGACAGCTCGTCGCCGAATGCATCGGCAGGGGCACGACGCTTGAGAAGCTGCCGCTGGAGGCATATAAAGCCCATTCCGATCTGTTTGACGAGGATATTTATCCGGAGATAGATATGAAAGCCTGTGCCCAGAAGCGCACATCCATGGGCGGTACTTCAACATCCTCCGTACTGACCCAGATCGGAATCGTAAGGGAGTTCCTGAAAAGTGAAAGTATATGATGTTTTTGTTGACGGCAGCGCCGGAACGACGGGGCTTCAGATCTTCCAGCGCCTTGAAAAGCGCAGGGATATAAGCCTGATGACCCTGCCGGAGGAAAAGCGAAAGGATCCCTCCGCGCGGCGCGAGGCGATAAATTCCGCCGACCTTGTTTTTCTCTGCCTGCCGGATGGCGCGGCTATGGAATCGGCCGCGATGGTGGATAACGATACCACCAGAGTTATTGACGCAAGCACAGCCCACCGCACGGCACAGGGCTGGATATACGGATTTCCTGAGTTGGACGGCAGTCAGCGTCAAAAAATCGCAAATGCGCGCTTTGTGGCAAATCCCGGCTGTCACGCGACGGGCGCAATATCCGTAACGGCGCCGCTGGTCGCTCTTGGTATCCTGCCGGGAGACTATCCGCTTGTCATATATTCGCTGACCGGCTATTCCGGCGGCGGCAAAAAGATGATCGCGCAGTATGAGTCTCCGGAAAAAACACGGGATCTGTATGCGCCGAGGATCTATGGCCTGAACCAGGAGCATAAGCACCTGAAGGAGATAACGGCTGTCAGCGGTCTGGAGCGGGAGCCGGTGTTCTGTCCCATCGTGGATGACTATTATGCCGGTATGGCGACGAGCATCTGCCTTCACAACGGCCTTCTGGCTAAAAGATATACCGCACGGGATATTCAAAAGGCGCTCTGCGAATGGTATGCCGGACAGCGGTTCGTGTCCGTTGCGGAGTTTACAGACAGCGGGTTTATCGAGAGCAACAAAAACGTCGGCACAAACGAACTGACGATAACGGTTTCGGGAAACGGCGAGCGCACGCTGGTAACGGCGCGCTTTGACAATCTCGGTAAGGGCGCGTCCGGGGCGGCGGTCCAGAACATGAATATAATGCTCGGCCTCCCCGAGGAGACCGGCCTTGAATAAAGGGAGATAGAACAATGAAAGTGATACAGGGCGGAGTTACGTCGGCAGCCGGCTTCACGGCTGCGGGTATGCACTGCGGCGTAAAGTCATCCAATCCCGAAAAGAAGGACGTCGCGCTGATATATTCCGAGAAAAACTGCACAGCGGCCGGAGCATTTACGCTCAACATGGTGAAGGCGGCGCCGGTGCTGTATACAAAAGAGATGCTCAGAAACGGCCATGCCCAGGCGATAGTCGCCAACAGCGGAAACGCAAACGCCTGCGCGCCGCGCGGCGAGGTCAATGCCCGCCGTATGGCGGCCTGCGCGGCAGCGGCGCTGGGGCTGGATGTCAAGGACATCGCGGTGGCGTCCACCGGCGTTATAGGCCAGACTCTGAATATAGAAGTCATAGAACAGGGAATACCGGTACTTGTGAAAAGTCTTTCCAAGCACGGGGGAAACGATGCGTCCCTTGCCATCATGACTACGGACACTGTACAGAAGCAGGCCGCCGTCGAGGTCGTGCTGGACGGAAAGACCGTGACGATCGGAGGTATGGCAAAGGGCAGCGGAATGATACATCCGAATATGGGCACGATGCTCTGCTTTATAACGACGGACGCCGCTATAAGCGCGGAGATGCTCAGAAAGGCGCTGCTTTCCTGTGTTGACGTCAGCTTTAACCGCATTTCCGTTGACGGAGATACCTCAACGAACGACAGCTGCATCGTTCTTGCAAACGGTCTCGCAGGAAACGAAGAGATAACCGGTGAAGGCGCGGACTTCACGGAATTTTGCAGCGGCCTGCGCCATGTCTGCATAAGGCTTGCCCGCATGATGGCGGCCGACGGCGAAGGCGCGAAACATCTGATAACCTGCCTTGTCAGGCGTGCGGAGAGTGAGCAGAAGGCGGAACTGGTCGGAAAGTCCATAATACGCTCGCCGCTTGTCAAAACCGCGATTTTCGGAACGGACGCAAACTGGGGCAGGATCCTTGCCGCGGCAGGCTATTCCGGCGCGGAGTTTGACCCCGACAAATGCTCGGTCGCGTTTATGTCCGACGCAGGCAGCATAAAGGTCTGCGAAAACGGCCGGGGATTGTTATTTAATGAAGATACGGCTAAGAAAATTCTGTCCGAAAAAGAGATCATAATCGACTTTGATATGGGCGAAGGCAGCGCAGAGGTCACTTGCTGGGGCTGTGACCTGAGCTATGATTATGTCAGGATCAACGGAGATTACAGAACCTGAGAGAGGTGTTTTGAGTGGCATCCCAGATGAGCAATGCACAGCGGGCGGAGGTTTTGATACACGCCCTGCCGTATATACAGAAATATACCAACAAGGTCCTGGTCATCAAGTATGGCGGCAACGCCATGATAAACGAGGAACTGAAAAAGGCTGTCATGGGAGATATCGTTCTGCTGTCGCTTATCGGTGTCAGGGTCGTTCTTGTCCATGGCGGCGGACCGGAGATCAACGAAGGACTGCGCAGGATCGGGAAAAAGAGCGAATTTGTTGACGGACTGCGCGTCACGGACGGAGAGACGATGGATGTCGTTCAGATGGTGCTGGCCGGAAAGATAAACAAAAACCTCGTCAATCTCATCGGCTGCGTGGGCGGCTCCGCGATCGGGCTTTCCGGCATCGACGGACATATTATCGAGTGCTCCAGACTCGACGATGTGCATGGCTACGTCGGCGAGATAACAAAGGTCAACACAAAGCCCATTCTTGATCTGCTCGACGCCGGTTATATTCCCGTCATCTCGACGGTCGGATGCGATAAGGAAGGCAACAGCTATAACATAAACGCGGACACCGCCGCATCGCGCATCGCGGGCTGCCTGAAGGCAGAGAGCCTCATATCGATGACGGATATCGCCGGATTGCTGCACGATAAGGACGATGTATCAACACTCATTTCGGAGGTCAACGTTTCCGAGGTACCGCGGCTCATGCGCGAGGGAGTTATCTCCGGCGGGATGATACCCAAGGTCGAGTGCTGTGTCGAAGCCATACGGCGGGGGGTCAACCGCGTGTTTATCATCGACGGCAGAATACCGCATTCAATACTGATAGAGACGCTGACCGATGAAGGCATCGGAACAATGTTCAAATAAAAGGGAGAACGGCTATGGATATAAAACAGCTCGACAGCACGTACGTTGCACATACTTATTCGCGCTTTCCGCTGGAGCTGACCTCCGGCAAGGGAGCCATTCTCCGCGATGAGAATGGGAAAGAGTATATAGACCTTGGCTCCGGCATTGCGGTCAATATCTTCGGCGCCTGCGATGAGGAGTGGACAAAGGCCGTTTCCGAACAGGCGGCGAAGCTCCAGCATACATCCAACCTTTACTACACCGCGCCGGGCGCACTTCTGGCACAGGCACTGTGCCAGCGCACGGGCATGAAGAAGGTGTTCTTTGGAAACTCGGGCGCGGAGGCCAACGAGTGCGCGATAAAAACGGCGCGCCGCTGGGCTTTTCTGAAGTACGGCGACGAGAGCCACTCGACGATAATAACGCTCAGAAACAGCTTCCACGGCCGAACGATAACAACTCTTGCCGCCACGGGACAGGACGTGTTCCACACGGAGTTCGGCCCGTTCACGCCGGGCTTTGTCTATGCCGAGGCCAATAATATTGACGACGTGCGCAGACTCGCGGAGGAAAACGGATGCTGTGCCGTTATGTTCGAGCCGATACAGGGTGAGGGCGGTGTTATGTCGCTGGAAGCGGATTTCGTCAAAGGACTGAAGCAGCTGGCGGATGAAAAGGACCTTCTGCTCATCGCCGACGAGGTCCAGACGGGAAACGGCAGAACGGGAAAGCTCTATGCCTACATGCATTTCGGCGTGACTCCCGACATAGTGACTACCGCAAAGGGACTGGGCGGCGGACTTCCGATAGGCGCCTGCATGTTCGGAGAAAAAACACAGGACGTCATGTGCGCCGGAAAACACGGCTCCACCTTTGGCGCAAACCCGGTCTGCTGTGCCGGCGCGCTGAGCGTTATCGGAAGGATAACCGATGAGCTGATGGAGGAAGTTGCGAAAAAGTCCGAATATATAAGAAAAGAACTGACCGGAGCTAGGGGAGTTGCCGGGGTCACCGGCATGGGGCTCATGCTCGGCATAGAATCCGTCCGTCCCGCTGCGGAGGTGATCTCCGACTGTATGGAGGCCGGAGTTCTTGTACTCAGCGCGAAAACAAAGATCAGGCTGCTGCCGCCGCTGAATATCGGCTGGGAGGAGCTTGAAAAAGCGATAGAAATTTTGAAGGGAGTGCTTGCCAAGTGAAGCATCTGCTCAAGCTTATGGATATGACGCCGGAGGAAATCACCGAGGTCCTGAATCTGGCGGATCAGCTCAAGTATGAGAAGCGCAACGGTATTGAGCATCATATTCTCAGGGGACAGACTCTGGGAATGATATTCCAGAAGTCGTCTACACGCACCCGTGTTTCCTTCGAGGTCGGCATGTATGACCTCGGCGGATCGGCGCTTTTCCTTTCCAACAGAGACCTTCAGATCGGACGCGGTGAGCCTGTCCAGGATACCGCCCGTGTGCTCTCGAGATATCTGGACGGTATCATGATACGCACCTTTGCACAGCGGGAGGTCGAGGATCTGGCGAAATACGGCTCGATTCCCATCATCAACGGACTGACGGACTATTGTCATCCGTGTCAGGTGCTTGCGGATCTCATGACCATACGCGAGCATAAGGGAGCCATTGAGGGCAACAAGCTCTGCTTTATCGGAGATGGCAACAATATGGCCAATTCCCTCATCGTCGGGGGAATCAAGACCGGAATGAAGGTAGCTGTTGCCTGCCCCAAAAGCAATCAGCCGGATGCGGAGCTCATGAAATGGGCCGCCGAAAACGGTGATTTTGTCTGCACGGACAATATTCTCGAGGCCGCCGCGGATGCGGACGTCCTGTATACCGACGTTTGGGCCTCCATGGGACAGGAGGCGGAGGCCCTCGAAAGGCAGAAGATATTTGCCGGATTCCAGATAAACGATTCCGTTATGGCTGCCGCAAAGCCGGACGCAATGGTCCAGCATTGTCTTCCCGCTCACAGGGGAGAAGAGATAACCGAAAAAGTTTTCGAAGAACATGCCGACGAGCTTTTCGACGAAGCCGAAAACCGTCTGCACGCGCAGAAGGCCGTTATGGTCAAGCTGATGCGCCGCTGAACGCCCTCGTTTGAGAGCGCTTGGCTCTCAAACGAACATTTGCCGTATTTTTTACGGTCAGGGCAAGGCATACGGGCGGAGAATACCCGGATGCCTTTGGCGCGCATTTTGGCAGGATCATATCCATCAACAGAAAGGGGAAGAAGATGAAGAAAGCGTATATTGTTCTGAGCAGCGGAGAGGTGTTTGAAGGCCTTCGTTTCGGAGCGGAGACGGACAGCATAGGCGAACTGGTGTTCACTACCGGTATGTGCGGATACATCGAGACACTGACCGATCCCAGTTATTACGGGCAGATCGTGATGCAGACCTTTCCGCTCATAGGGAACTATGGCATAATTGAAAACGACTTTGAGGGGAAATGTGCCGTTCGCGGTTATGTCGTAAGGGAATGGTGCGATGCGCCCTCGAACTTCAGAAGCGAATATGATCTGGACACCTTCCTCAGGGATCAGGGGGTGCCGGGCGTTTACGGCGTTGATACGCGCGAGCTGACGCGCATCATCCGCGAACAAGGAGTTATGAACGCCGTCATATGCGGCGCTCCGCCCGCCAATCTCGGCGCCGTCAGGGCCTATGCGGTGGCGGAGGCTGTTAAAAGCGTGAGCCGCACGGAAACAGACGTATATCCCGCCGCGGACGGGAAGAAGCGGTTTTCCGTCGCGCTGCTGGACTACGGAGCGAAGGCGAACATTATAAACGAGCTCTGCCGCCGCGGCTGTGAGGTGACGGTATATCCTTATGACACCACGGCGGAGAGGATACTCGCGGCCGGTCCCGACGGCATCATGCTCTCCAACGGCCCTGGCGATCCGAAGGAGAATGTCGGGCCGATCGCCGAGATAAAGAAGCTGATGGGCAAAAAGCCGATGTTCGGCATCTGCCTGGGGCATCAGCTGATGGCGCTTGCGCAGGGCGGAGAGACCGTGAAGCTCAAATACGGCCACCGCGGAGTCAACCAGCCGGTGCGGGACTGTAAGGGGACGAGGACCTTCATAACGAGCCAGAACCATGGATATGCAGTCGTTTCCGAGAGCCTGGCGGCGGGAGAGATAAGCTTTCGCAACGCAAACGACAATACCTGCGAGGGTATTGATTATCCCGAATTGAACGCCTTCTCCGTGCAGTTCCATCCGGAGGCGCGCAGCGGACCCAGAGACACGGAGTTCCTGTTCGACAGATTTATAAAGCTTATGGAGGTGAACAGCTGATGCCGAGGATCAGGGATATTAAAAAGGTCATGGTCATCGGCTCGGGGCCGATCGTTATCGGACAGGCTGCCGAGTTTGACTATGCGGGGGCACAGGCTTGCCGTATCCTCAAGGAGGAGGGCATCAACGTCGTTCTTGTCAACTCCAATCCCGCGACTATCATGACAGACAAAATGCTCGCGGATGAGATATATCTCGAGCCGCTGACGGCAGAGA
>CAKSWM010000025.1 GCA_934511545.1 uncultured Oscillospiraceae bacterium
CAGCATGAGGAGACACGCTGTAAACAAAAAGGTCCCGGCGGGGTGTCCGCCGGGACCTTTTTGCCTGCCGCGATATGATCTGCCTGGGCAAATTCGTGTCAGATGCCCATAGCGGCGTTATAGCCTGCGACGCGGCCAAACACGAGCGCGATCGAATGGCTGAAGCCGGGAAGCGTTGTCGGATACTCAACGGCGACGCGGTTGCCCTGTACATTGCCCGCTGCATACAGCCCCGGTATAACGTTCATGTTCTCGTCGTAGCAATGCGCCTCTTCGTCGCTCTCAAGTCCGCCGTGGCAGCACAGAAGCGGCGCGGCAGTCAGACGGCTTGCATAAAACGGCGCCGACTCTATCGGGAAAAGGCGGCGTCCGGTCTTGCCGAAGTCCTCGTCAACTCCCTTATGCGCAAGCTCATTATACCGCGCGATGGAGGCAATCGCCGTCTCCTTCGGAAGTCCGGTCAGCTCAACAAGCTCTTCCAGCGTGTCGGCCCTGAAGGTGCCGCCGCGCTCTATCGACTTGTCGATATAATCCTGAGACGCATATCCGTCCATAGGCCCAAGACCGTCAAAATATGTCCCCGCCGCGACGGCTTCATCGTCCACAACATGGCTGCAGCAGCCGTGTCCAAGCGGCATATACGGCACCTGTTCCCGCCAGTCGCTGTCAAAGAACTGCCAGGATGTCCGCTCTCTGAGCATGGAGAGCTGGTTTTCGACCTGCTGTCCCGGACAGTCTTCGTTCATAAAGCGTCTGCCGTCCAGATCCAGCTGGAGATACGGCGTAACTCCCATCGCTCCACCCATATTGTGGGCATTCATTGCGTGCGGCCCCGTCTCCATTTTCGCACCGATCCACAGGCCCATTCTGTGACCGTCGCCGGTATTGTTGGGCTTTTTCTCCGGATCGATGCCGCATGACATTTTCGGATTTTCCGCAACTCCGGGGCAATAATACTCCAGCATATCCTGATCTCCCGCGTAATCGCCTGTCGCCAGAACGACGCCGCGCCGGGCATAGGCACGGATGACTTTCCCGTCGTAATCCTTTGCGATCACGCCGGTTACACGCCCGCTCTGCGCATCACGCAGAAGCTTTTTGACCGGAGTTTTGAAAAAGGTCCTGAGCAGTCCTGTCCGCTCCGCAATTTTCAGATTCTCCTTCAGGACAAAAATATGCCCAGGCCGTATCTGTATCGTATATGGGTATGTCGGGTAACGCTCCTCATACAGATCGTATTTCTCCGATACCGGATACTGCATCAGCATCACGTGCATTTTTGTTCCTTCCGGCGGAACGTCGGAGGAATAGTTGGAGATAAACAGGTTCTCTCTGTCAAGTCCGTCGAGATACCAGTCAAAGTCCTTTCCGATATTCTCCGCAAAGCGCTCCAGTATCCTCTGTTTCGGCCTGTAACAGCCGTCCCTCATCAGGCAGTTTACTATTTCGCCGGCTTTGTCTGCATTGTCTATGCCCCAGTTTTTGAGGAATTCACCGCCGATAACGCCGAACTGCCCGCTTCTGGCCTGCGGCTGGCTGCACTTTTCGAAGAGGATGCATTCCGCTCCCGCTTCAACCGCGGCTCTCGCCGCGGGAACTCCGGCAATACCGGCCCCGCAGACTATAACATCAGTCTCATAGGTCTCGCTGATTTCGCTCTCTTCAAATTCAGGCTCCTCGCCAAGCCAGTAAAGATGCTGTGTGTTCATAGCTCCCTCCACATTTTCGTATACGAACGGTTTTGTTTGAATGGTAACACCTCTGCGGCGTATCTGTCAAGCCGGCGCATCAGATCTTCATTGCCTCGGTATATGCATCAAAGCCCGCCTGCGCCGCCTGCTGGACCTTGAAGCAATCGCCCACCGTAACAAAGGGTATATCTCCCGCAGCTGCGCGAAGCATTTCAACTGTGTCGGAATTTGGCTTCATTCCAACGGCAAAAACCACGGTATCGCAGTCGAAACAGTGCTCAACACCGTTTTTGTCCAACGCCGTTACAAAGTTCTTTCCGATCTCCGTGCAGCGCATTTCCGTCCGGCAGTCGGCCTTCCGCTCAAGCAGATGCAGAAGCATTGCGCGGTGCAGATTCTCTCCGTCCGGCGCGAGCCGCGGCAGCATCTCGATTATCGTAACATCCTTGCCATGGTCGGCAAGATTCAAGCCGGTCTCGCACCCTGCAAGTCCGCCGCCTACCATGACCACCCGCTGTCCGACCCTTTCCGGCTCCCTGTATGCCTCGAGCGCGTGAAGCGCGTTCTCAATGCCCTTTATCGGCGGCACCGCCGCATGTGATCCAACGGCGCAGATAACATAGTCCGGTTCATACTTAAGGGCGAAGTCCTTATCCGCCTCCGTGTTCAGAAGCACTCTTACGCCGCGCCTTTCGAGCTTTCGTCCAAGCTGGTCACGGAAGAACTTCAGATCCGTCTTGTGCACGTCAGTATCGCAGAACTTCAGGATGCCGCCGAGTCTCCCGGTCTTTTCAAGCAGCGTTACGCTATGTCCCCTGCCGGCCGCGGCAATTGCCGCCTGCATCCCGCCGACGCCTCCGCCAATGACAATGACCTTCTTTCTTTCCGCCGCTGTTCCCACCGTCTTTTCCACCCGGCCATACATCGGGTTCACGGTGCACTCCTTAAACGGGATCCCGCCCGGAGCACCGTTCTCCATGTCCAGCTCTTCCGGCTCCACGTCCTCGTGAGGACCGGGGAAGCAGCGGAAGCAGCGCACGCAATGATTGACCTCGTCTGCATTGCCGCATGTCACTTTATTGCCAAACTCAATATCCGCAAACAGCTCGCGCCCGAGAAGGATTATATCGCAGCGCCCCTCCTCTATTATCTGTTCGGCTATCTCCGGAGAGTTGATCCCGCCGACCACGGAGACCGGAACTCCGACGCGGTCTTTTATGTATTTTGCTTCCATCGAGTTGCAGGCGGGCTCATGGAACATGGAGGAAAATTCGCGCGACAGCACCGGCTCTCTGTAAACGCCCTGGGACACCTGTATCACATCGGCAAGTCCGGCTTTTTCCGCCATGCGGCAGAACTCCGCGACCTCTTCCACGTCCATGCCGCCGGGCATGAGCTCGCAGCCGCTGACGCGTATCTCCATTATAAAGTCCTTCCCAACCCTTTCGCGTATCCGGCGAAGGACCATCAGCGGGAACCGAGCGCGGTTTTCAAGACTGCCCCCGTATTCATCCGTCCGTCTGTTGAGTCTCGGCGACAGGAACTGGTGCAGCAGCCATCCGTGACCGCAGAAAACAACAACGCCGTCAAAGCCCGCAAGCTTCATGAAATAGGCGCATCTGGCAAAATTATCGGCAACATGCTCCATCATCGCCTCGTCCATTGCGATATTATGGATGCCGTCCTCTTGCTCCCATGACATCGGGCCTATCGCTGTTTTGTTGTCACAGGCCTTTCCGACCTTTGACTGGCCGCAATGATTGAGTTCCGCCAGCGCTACCGCTCCGTTCTCGGTTATTGCCCTTGCATACCGGCTGATCTTTTCGAGAAGCGCGCTGTCCTCCGGGTCGAACACCATCGGAGTATCATTTTCGCGGCAGGAGTATTCGTCGTCAACAAAGCACTCACCGACGCTCACGACCCCGCAGCCGCCCTTTGCCTTGTTTGCAAACTGGTCGATCTCGTTCTGCACAACATTGCCGTCTCTGTCCATGACCAGACGCCCGACCGGAGATGCGCCGATCCGGTTCCTGTAAGTCTTGCCCAAAATCGTTATCGGGCTCAGAAGATGTTCATAAGCACTCATGTAATTCTTTCCTCCGGATATATATTCGGGATGCGCTGTTTACAGGTTTTGCTTTATTATAATACAAGCAGAAAAAAACCGCCGTGCGATATTCGCACGGCGGCAGATTTTTTATTGTGTGCGGAGTTACTCGACCGTTACGGACTTTGCAAGGTTTCTCGGCTTGTCAACGTCACAGCCGCGGTACAGCGCCATATAGTATGCAAAAAGCTGAAGCGGGAGCACCGCGACGGAGGGAAGCAGCGCTTCATGGGTGTCCGGAATAGTGAACACCTCGTTCGCGGCGACCTGAACAAGCTCTTTCATGCTCTCTGTCGTGATGGCAAGCACATGAGCTCCGCGGGCCTGGACCTCTTTTGCGTTGCTGATGGTTTTCTCAACAAGCTTTGAATATGTTGCGATCGCTATTACAAGTGTGTCATCGACAACGAGGGATATCGTTCCGTGCTTAAGCTCGCCCGCGGGATATGCCTCGGAGTGTATGTACGATATCTCCTTGAGCTTGAGCGATCCCTCCAGAGACAGCGCATAGTCTATGTTGCGCCCGATAAAGAACATATCCTCGTTTGAAAAATGCTGGTACGCCAGATATTGGATATCTTCCTTATTATTAAGTATCTTCCGCAGCTTATCCGGCACGGCGACAAGCTCGTCAAGTATGGTCCGGTATTCGCTCTCGCGAATCGTCGCGCAGGCCTCGGCAATATACAGTGCCATCATAACGGTAACGGCAAGCTGGGTGCTGTATGCCTTGGTCGTTGCAACGGCTATCTCCGGCCCGGCCTTGGTATAGATCACGCAGTCGGATGCCTTGGCGATACTGCTTCCCTCAACATTCACGATGGAAAGGGTCTTTGCACCAAGCTGCTTTGCCTCATGCAGCGCTTCCAGCGTATCTGCCGTTTCTCCGGACTGACTGATCAGCACCACAAGGGTATTCTCCCCCACTATGGGGTCACAATAGCGGAACTCACTGGCCAGCACGACCTCAACGGGTTTTCTGGCAAGCTTTTCGATGTTATACTTTGCCACGACCCCGACATGATATGACGATCCGCAGGCCACGATGAATATCTTATCGATTTTCCGTATATACCCGGCGTCCAGCACGGATGAAAGATCAACACGGCCGTCCTTTATATAAGGCGTGATGGTCTTTTCTATTACCTCCGGCTGTTCCATCATTTCCTTGAACATGTAATGCTCATAACCGCACTTGTCGACGGCGTCGGTATCCCAGTCGATAGTAACACGTTCCTTTTCTATACTGTCGAGAAACGGAGTATAGAAGCTGATCTTATCCGGCGTTACGACAACGATATCTCCGTTGTCGAGATAGCTCACTTCTCTTGTATACTTCGTTACGGCGGTAACATCGGATGCAAAGAAGTTTCCGTCCTCGGAATACGCGGCGATCAGCGGAGCGCGGTTCTTGACGCCGATTATGGTCTCGGGGTCGTCCCTGCACATTATGCCGAGAGCATAGCTGCCGGTCAGTTCCCTCACGGCCTCCGCGACCGCTTCAAGCAGATTGCCCTTGTAATAATAGTCGATGAGCTGAGCAACGACCTCGGTATCGGTTTCGGAACGGAAGCTGTATCCGCGCTTTGTGAGCATTTCCTTAAGCTGCGCATAGTTCTCGATGATCCCGTTATGAACGATCGCGATCCTTCCGCTTTCGCTGACATGGGGATGGGAGTTTTCATCGGACGGTTTGCCGTGAGTGGCCCACCTTGTATGTCCGATGCCTATGCTGCCGGGAATAGACTTTCCGCCGTCCGTCTTCTCCTTCAGGATGGCCAGCCTTCCCTTTGCCTTTACGATCCGCATTTCATGCCCGTCGCTGACGGCTATTCCGGCAGAGTCATATCCGCGGTATTCAAGGCGTTCAAGCCCCTCGAGAAGGACGGGCGCCGCCTGTAATTTGCCGGTAAATCCAATAATTCCACACATAAAATGTCCCTTTCTTCGATCAAAGGATGGAGGCGATCCTCTCAACAGCCTCCTGCGTTGCTCCGGCGTCACCAAAAGCGGTCAGGCGGATATATCCTTCTCCGCTCGGTCCGAAGCCTGCTCCGGGAGTGGTCACGACGCATGCTTCATGCAGCAGTCTGTCAAAGAATTCCCAGGACCCTGTTCCCTCCGGCGTTCTGAACCAGATATAGGGCGCGTTGACTCCGCCGTAAACCGTAAGTCCTGCCTTGCTGAGTCCCTCGCGGATCACTCTCGCATTGTTCTGATAATATGCGATGTTCTCCATGTTCTGCTTCCAGCCCTCGGGGCTGTACACAGCCTCCGCCGCGCGCTGGACAATATACGGCACGCCATTGAACTTGGTACCCTGGCGGCGGTTCCACATCGCGTTGAGGCTTGCTCCGCCGCGCTCAAGTGCCTTGGGCACGACCGTGTAGCCGCAGCGCGTCCCGGTGAAACCAGCCGTCTTGGAAAAGCTGCGGAATTCGATCGCGCAGGTTTTGGCCCCCTCGACCTCGAATATGCTGTGGGGTATTCCTGGTTCCGTGATATACGCCTCATAGGCGCTGTCGTAAAGGATCACGCTGCCGTGCTCGTTTGCATAGTCCACCCAGACCTTGAGCTGCTCTTTGGTAGCGGCGGCTCCAGTCGGATTGTTGGGAGAGCAGATATAGATAATATCGGGCACGCCTTCACTCGGAAGAGCCGGGAAAAGCCGTTTTCCGCGACACAGGGCAGATATATGAGCTTCGACCACCTGCCGTCAACATAGTCTCCCGCCCTGCCGGCCATGGCGTTGGTGTCAACATAAACCGGGTATACGGGATCGCAGACGGCAACGATATTGTCGACCGAGAAGATATCTCCGATGTTTCCGCAGTCGGACTTTGCGCCATCGGAAACGAAGATCTCATCGTCGGCAATATCAACTCCGTTTGCCTTATATGAATCGCGTATCGCAAAGCGCAGGAAGTCGTATGCGCCGCAGGTCTCCTCGCAGTAGCCGCGGAAGGTCGCCGCATCGCCCATTTCGCGGGAAGCCTTCACCATGGCCTCCACGACCGCGGGTGTCAGCGGACGTGTAACATCGCCGATGCCGAGCTTGATGATTGGTCTGGAAGGGTTTGTGAGCGCTCTTACGCGACGCCCGATCTCCGGAAAAAGATATCCGCCGGGCAGTTTCAGAAAGTTGTCGTTGATTTTAAGCATTTGTCATTACCTCACAGCAGTTCGCCCTCAAATACATATTCAGCAGGGCCTGTCATATATAGCAGATTTTTCTCTCTGTCCCATTCGATCGTCAGCTCTCCGCCAAGCAGACAAAGCTTCGCACGGTTTCCCGTCTTTCCGCAGACACAGGCTGCGCAGAGCGTCGCGGTGGCGCCTGTGCCGCAGGCGAGGGTCTCGCCGCTGCCGCGTTCCCAGACGCGCATTTTAATAGTTCCTTCATCCACTATCTGCGCAAACTCCGTGTTGATCTTGTCGGGAAACATCGGATCGTTTTCAAACAGAGGGCCAATGGCGTCAAGTTCAAGAGAATCCACATTGTCAACGAAAACCACGGCGTGCGGATTTCCAACGGAAAGGCAGGTCACGAGCCACTGTTTACCCGCAACAGTCATCGGGCGGAGAATAAAGTCCTCTCCCCCGCTGAGCACAGGAATATTCTCCGGCCGGAACTCAGGTGTTCCCATGCATACTCTGACGCTGCGGACAACGCCGTCCCGCACATCCAGCCAGACGGTTTTGACGCCCGAGAGCGTCTCGACCGTCATTTTCTCTCCCTTTGCATATCCATGTTCATATGCATATTTTGCGACACAGCGGATACCGTTCCCGCACATTTTCCCCTGAGAG
The DNA here is from genome assembly GCA_934511545.1 of uncultured Oscillospiraceae bacterium. GTDB lineage: Bacteria > Bacillota > Clostridia > Oscillospirales > Oscillospiraceae > CAKSXP01. The sequence continues at coordinate 7,609 of CAKSWM010000025.1, forward strand.
CCGTCGAGATTGTACATATCCATTTTCACGTCGGCGACCTCCGACGGGCAGATACAGATCATCCCGTCGCCGCCGACTCCGAAATGCCTGTCGGATATGCGTTTGGCAATTTCCGGTCTGTTATCGATATTCTCTTTAAAGCAGTCAACATAGACATAGTCGTTGCCCGCTCCATGCATTTTTGTAAATTTCATGCTATCCCCTCATTCTGAAAGATGATTATACCGCATATACGGCAATTCTGCAAGAATAATCAGCTTTAATGGCCCGGAGTTTTCGGTTTGTTCCCCGCCTGATCCGTGCGCCGGTGCCCCATCGCCATACGGCGGCAGATATGATTTGGCAATACCATCGGCTGACAAGGGCATCAAACAGAGTATGCTGAATTGACGGGTCCTCTCAAAAAAAGTTCCATGGCTGTATTAAGCTGAAAAAAGCCCGCCATACGGCGGGCTTTTTCCTGTGCGTTTTCGATCTCGGTGCGCTTTATATATACCGGCGGCGCTGATACGATTATTTATCCTCAAGCAGTTTGGTGAGCTCTTCCATAAAGGTGTTTATATCCTTGAATGAGCGGTAAACAGATGCAAAGCGGACATAGGAGACCTCGTCGATGTCCTTCAGGCGTTCCATGACCATTTCGCCGATCTCCGTCGTGCTTATCTCTCGCTCAAGCGCACCCTGAAGCTCGTGCTCTATATCATCTGCGATGCGCTCCAGCGCCTGAACGGCAACGGGGCGCTTTTCGCATGCGCGTATCATGCCGTTAAGTACCTTCATCTTGTCGAAGGACTGGCGGCTGCCGTCTCGTTTTATCACCACCAGAGGCAGACGTTCGACTATCTCATAGGTCGTGAAACGCTTCTGGCACGCAAGGCACTCGCGCCTGCGGCGGATCGAGGAACCGTCATCCGCCGGACGGGAGTCGATGACCTTGCTGTCGGCAAAGCTGCAAAACGGACACTTCATAGTATACTGACCACACTTTCACAAAATTATGCAGTTAGTATATCACACAATACTATATTTTGCTACTAATTTCTTATCCGTTTTTTGATTTTATCGTGCAAACGTCAAAATATTTGCATTTATATTGCGGCACGGGACAGCTGTGTGTTATAATTTATCAGAATATGCTGCCCAGGGACATTTTCTCCATTCCTACCAGACTGTCCAGATGGTAAAACAGGCACCGGAACGCGCCTTCTGCCTCTCCCGGTTCGCCGGCGGTTATACAGCCGAGGGCTTCAAACATCGCGTCGCTCGTGGCGTCGATCTCGGAATGGCGTATAAAGATATGGGTATACCCATCCTCTTTTTCCCACATGCGTATGGCCTGCTCCAGCTTTTGCTCCGCGTTTCCGGCATTGCCGCTCATCAGGCTGTCATACGCTTCGGCGGTCAGCCCGGAAATATCGCCTACCATGTTTTCCAGATAGTGCACATTATACAGCGAGGCCGCAAACAGCGCGATCAGCAGCACAAGCGCTATGATCTCCTTCTTCAAGAGCGGCCCTCCTTTTTCGCAAAATAGACCTTGCCGCTCTGCGACAGTGTTAGAAGGTAAACATCCTTCGGGTCCGGCACGCCCTGACGGCGCAGCTCCTGCTCGAGCCATTTCTCGTTCCGTCCGTTCATTTTCAGGTTGCTGCTGATAACGCGCCCGTTGTTGATGATGATGTTCGGCATGGGTTCGTCCGTGCACTCAATATTCATCTGCCCGGCGGTCACGGGCCTTTCCGGCGGGTTGAGTATCGTGTTCAGCTTGCCGTCGGTCTCGAGAACGGCATATTTTACCGTTGTGATGTCCAGAATGTTTTTGTTGCGCAGTTCCTCGGTAAGTTCGTCCAGAGTGAACCGGTTTCTTTTCATCTCCGATTGTATGATAACGCCGTTTTCTATCAGAATACTCGGCTTGCCGTAAATTACGGTGCGCAGCTTAATGTTTACCATCGTCGCACCGGAAATAAGGACCTCACAGCAAAACAGGATCACCACCGGCAGTATGCCGTTCATGAGCGGTACGCCGATGTCCTGAAGCGGAAGCCCCGCAAGGTTTGCTATCAGAACGGAAACGACGAGTTCGTTCAGTTCCAGTTCGCCGAGCTGGCGCTTGCCCAGCAGGCGCATGAATATCAGAAGCGTCAGGAAGACAATGATCGTCCTGAAAAAAATAATAGTCACAAAAACCACCTCCGCGCCCCTATCTTTCCCAGAATGGAGGAAATTATGAACGAAAAAATACTGATATTGGATTTTGGCGGTCAATATAATCAGCTGATCGCCCGCAGAGTGCGCGAGTGCAGCGTCTATTGCGAGGTCAAACCCTATACAACGCCGATGGCCGAGATAAAGGCTTTTGATCCGATGGGCATAATCTTCACGGGCGGGCCCAACAGCGTCTATGATCCCGCATCGCCTCAGGCAAACCCGGAGATTTTTGAACTTGGCGTGCCGATACTCGGCATCTGCTACGGCTGCCAGCTTATAGCTCATAATCTCGGCGGCCGGGTCACTGCCGCCGCGGACGATACCGCCCGTGAATACGGCAAGACAGAGACATTTTTTGACGTTTCGTGCAAGCTGTTCAGCGGCCTTCCCGAGAAGGGCATCAGCTGGATGAGCCACGGGGACTATATGGAAAAGGTGCCGGAGGGATTCAGTCTCGTCGCGCATTCGGAAGCCTGCCCGAACGTTGCCATATGTGACGAGAGCCGCGGCTTCTACGGCGTTCAGTTCCATCCGGAGGTAAACCACACGGAAAACGGTACGGCAATGATCCGCAACTTCCTTTACAATGTCTGCGGCGCAACGGGTGCCTGGACGATGGGCGACTATAAGGAAACGGTCATCCGTGACATACGGGAAAAGGTCGGCGGCGGAAAGGTTTTGCTGGCATTGTCCGGCGGCGTTGACTCCTCCGTTGCGGCGGCTCTGATGGCCGAAGCCGTTGGAAATCAGCTCACATGCGTGTTTGTCGATCATGGCCTGATGCGTCTGAATGAGGGCGACGAGGTCGAGGATGCTTTCAAAAAGTGGGATATAAACTTTGTCCGTGCAAACGCGGAGGAGCTGTTCCTGTCAAAGCTTGCGGGAGTGTCCGATCCCGAACGCAAGCGCAAAATAATCGGCGAGGAGTTTATCCGTGTGTTCGAGGCGGAGGCCAAAAAGATCGGACAGGTCGATTATCTCGTGCAGGGAACGATCTATCCGGATGTTATCGAATCCGGAACGGGAGACGCCGCTGTTATCAAAAGCCACCATAACGTGGGCGGTCTGCCCGATCATGTTGACTTCAAGGAGATCATCGAGCCGCTCAGAATGCTGTTCAAGGACGAAGTCCGCCAGCTTGGTCGTGAACTGGATCTGCCTGAATATCTTGTCATGCGCCAGCCCTTCCCCGGTCCGGGACTTGCAATCCGCGTAATAGGCGATATAACCAAGGAAAAGCTGGATACTCTTCGGCTTGCGGACTTTATCTTCCGTGATGAGATTGCCAAGGCGCACCTCGAAAACACCATGAATCAATACTTCGCGGTGCTGACCAATATGCGCTCCGTCGGCGTTATGGGCGACGGTCGCACATATGACTATACGCTCGCCCTGCGCAGCGTTACCACAACGGACTTCATGACCGCCGACTGGACTAGGATCCCCTATGATGTGCTTGACCGCGTCAGCGTCCGCATCGTCAATGAAGTGCCCCATATCAACCGCATCGTTTACGATATCACCTCCAAGCCCCCCGCCACGATCGAGTGGGAATAAATATTTAGTGTTTTCTGAATCCTGAAAAGCGTTGGTAATACAGCGTTTTTCAGGATTTT
>CAKSWM010000026.1 GCA_934511545.1 uncultured Oscillospiraceae bacterium
GCCCCTATGTCTCCGAGGCCGACCGTATGTATCCCTACTATCAGGATTTCGTCGTTAATGCCTTTGATCTCTGGAAGGCCAGCACCGACTATGACAACAGCTACTGGCTGCCCTATAACATGACTCTGATGGCCGAGGACTCCACCGAGTTCAACACCACCATGAGCGACATCTCCACCTTTATGGACGAGATGATACCGCAGTTCATGACCGGCGCCAAGTCCATGGACGAGTTCGACGCCTTTGTCGATCAGATCAAGGCTATGGACATTCAGAAGTGTATCGACATGTATCAGAGGGCTTATGACAACTACATGAGCAAATAAGCCGTCTGCAAGACAACTCAATAAAACAGCAAAACAGGAGCCATGTGCCCTCGGGTCCATGGCTCCTGCGCTGAAACACAGCTGGTTATTTTTTCATGTATTTGGTTTTGCTTCGCCGCGGAGCATACCGGGCGTTATGCCCTCGTATTTCTTGAAGGCTCTGGTCATGGTCCTCTCGTGTCCATATCCGACCTTTTGCGCAACGTCGTGCACGTTCATTCCGCCGGCCAGCAGCCTGCGCGCTTCCGCAAGGCGAAGCGTGTGGATATACTCCAGAATGCTTACGCCTCTGTATGCCTTGAATTCCCTTGATATATAATCCGCGCTCAGTTCAAAATGCGCCGCGATCGATGAGATATTCAGGAGAGGATCCGAAAAATTATCGTCGATATACTTTCCAACGTCTCTCAGCCACAGCGGCGGGAACTGTTTCATGACCGTTGAGGAGAAAACGGACAAATCGTGAAATATCGCATTCACCTCATCTATCAGCTCCGCGGCGGACCTTGCGTCCAGTATCCTCCGCATCGCATTTATGTCTTCCAGAAAATCAACGCTTACATTCATCGATACATCCGAGAAAAGGCTGATAACAAGCGATTTCAGATGGGCAAATTTATACTCGACGACATATATGGAGCTTGCAAAGCTGAAGAAGGAATCCCTTATCATCCCCTCGAGCAGCTGCGCGACGGCAAGATAGTCGCCGGAACGAACGCCGGTAAACAGCCGCATTTCAACGCTTTTGGCAAGTATTATCGGGTTCGGGAACGGAGAAAACGCATACTCGCTGTAAAAGACCACCGGTTTATGTTCTCCGACTATCTCACAATACCGGACAAGGCTCTCAACCTCCCCGAAGCACTCGGAAAGCTCTCCCAGTCCCTCATGTATCGTGCTTATCATGACCTTTGCGGACAGCCCGGTACTTTCTCTTATCTGAGAAAGCAGTGTCTCCATAACGCGGCGTACGTCATTTTCCGTACACCCGCCTTCAACCTCGATTATTCCCGCAACTGAGCCGGGACGGCGCATGAAATACATCTCCCCCAGCTCACTTATGCGGCTCTTCATAAGGCCCTTGGAAACGTCCATTTTATACCGCTGATCCTTTTCGGGGCCGTCTATTTCGGACAGAAAATACATATCCTCGTAATACTTTTCCCTGAAAACGACCATAAAATAGCGTTCGCCGCGAAAATCGATGCCGTTGCGCTCCAGGATAGCCTTTGCAGTCTTTGCATCGGAACGCACGATTTGAGTAACGGCTTCCTCATACAAAAGCTCGTTTATGCCGAATTTTCCGCCGCTCTGTCCCACCGTACCGCCCCCTGAACGATTTTTTAAAATACCAAAAAGGATTATATCGCAAATCCGTCATTCTGTCCACACCCATCATTATTTGCCGTTTTGCGTACATTTGTCTGTCAGCTACTGGCAGCTAATATTATACAGATTTCATGACTATCAATTCAGTTTTGAGAGGAGAAAGCCAAATGAGCAACTGGAGAACCCGTCCCGACCCCATCCCCGAAAGCGAGATCAAAGCCGTATACGACACGGACGTTGTCGTCGTCGGCCTCGGCTACGCCGGCTCCGCCGCATTCCGCGCCGCCACGGAGGAAGGGGTCCGCGTTATAGGCATCGAGTCCCAGAGAGAGGATAAATACATGTCCTATGGCCGGGATATCGGACATATCAACTCCGAATTTCTTCGCAAGCGCGGAGTTCCCCATGTCGATCCGATAGAATTCTACAACGAGTGGATGATGCGCTCCGGAAACCGCGCAAATCCCTCCCTCGTAATGCAGTATGCCACCAAGTCCGGCGAAAACTTCGACTGGTTCGTCGATATGTACACCGATGAGGAAATGCAGGCAACGCGCGTGGCCTTCTGGGAAAACGGCGAACCCTCGCACCCCGCGGGAGGCGAACGCAAGTTCAAAAAGAAGCAGGGCAACTATAAATTCTGGATCGGCACCGCGCGCTTCAGGGCGTTTGTCGAGCCCGAGTACCACCCCCAGGTACAGGAGGTCTGCCTTGCCAACCACGCAAAGGGACGCGCCAACGGCGGTATTACCATGTATTCCACAACGGCTGTGGATATAATCAAGACCGGAAACCGCGTGACCGGCATAATCGCAAAGAACGCCGACGGCTATCTGCGCATCAACGCCGCAAAAGCCGTCATCCTTGCCGGCGGCGACTTCGGCGGCAACGCGGAAATGTGCCAGGATCTGCTCCCCGACATTCAGCGTCTGCTCGTTCCCGGAGAAAAGCTGCGCGGCATGTCCAGAAACGGCAGCAGCATAAAGCTCGGCGTATGGGCGGGCGGCCGTATGGAGGCCGGGCCCATCGCCACTATGGGCGGCAACTACAACAACATATCCGGCCTTACCGGCAGCCACGGCTTCCTATGGCTGGATACCGAGGGCAAACGCTTCACCAACGAGAACAACGGCGACGCGGTGTTCATCGGCATGACCGGATCGCAGAAAAAGCGCGGCACCTTCTACCGCATCTTCGACAGCAACGTGCTCGACGACCTTCAGTACGCAAGCTTCGCCCACATGACCTTTGAGTGGGAAGAGCCCGACACCGTAGCCGGACTCAAGCAGATGATGGCCGACGCCGTAGCCGGTTCCCCCGAACCCGCACAGGGCAAGCTCGGCAACGCCCGCGGCAAGCTCTATGCCGCCAACACCATTGAAGAGATGGCCGACAAGTGCCTGAAGCTCACCGGCGAGACCCGCGACAACTTTATCGCCAGCTATTACCGCTATAACGAAGTTGCCCGCGGCGGCGTCGATATTGACTTCGGCAAGGAGCCGGAGTTGCTCCGTCCGCTGGACCAGGCCCCGATCTTCTGTGAGCCGGGCGAATGGGGCCCGATGGCCGGTATGTTCATGGCCACCTGCGGCGGCCTGCTCACCGATGAATATCAGAACGTGTATGATGAGAATTATGACCGCATCCCCGGCCTGTACGCGACCGGCAACAGCTGCGGCGCGCGCTTCGGCGTTCAGTACAGCACGCCCATCTCCGGCGTCTGCAACGGCATCGCCGTAACGCTCGGACGCGAAGCCGGAATACACGCGGCCCGCCGCGGATAAACCCATAAAAAATGAACCGCCCCGAATCGTATTATTCATACGATCCGGGGCGGTTTTGCCTTACGATATCTTCTTTTGGCGTTCACTGTGCCGCCGGGAGCTTCTGTGTTCCCCCGCCGCAGGCGGACCTTGCCGCGGCGATAGTATCGAGCGTATCCCCAAGTTGAGTAAAGAGCGCACCCAACAGAACAAGATCGTCCGCATTTTCGATCTGCTGTGCGATCGCGCACGCAAGCGCGCTCACTCCGACTGGCAGCGCGCAATTATCCATATTCTCACCCCGTACAGTCTATGCGTGCCGGGATGTATCGCGGTCTTTACGATTCGATGAGCAGCTTTCGGGTTTTCCACCTGCCGCTGAAATAATATGCGCCTCCCAGCAGGACCGTAACATAGCCGGCTATGGAGTTGCCGTACCAGAACCCTGCTATGCCCCAGCCAAACACGTTGCCGAACAGGAGCGAAAGCCCTATTCTCGCAACAACACCGTCCATAAGTCCGATCACAAAGGCCAGCGAAGAATAGCCCAGGCCGTTTATTAGCGAATTGTACGGGCACATGAGCGCAAACGAGAAAAATGCAAGGACCTCGACCGGCATATAAACATGCGACATCTCAAGGACCGCCGGGTCGGTATTGAAAACCGAGAATATCTGTTCCGGGAAGATCATCAATATGACCGAAAGAACTATCGCAAAGCTTACACACACGGCATGCGAGGTATGCACGGTCTTTCTTACTCTGTCATGCTCTCCCGCTCCGAGATTCTGTCCCATCATCGTCGCGCCTGCCGTGGATACGGACTGCGAAACAATGCTCATAAGGCTGCGCAGCTTTGACCCGATACCGGTTACGGCCGAGGCCACGACCCCATAGGAGTTGATGTAGGAATTGACAAACAGCATCGATATGGATATCGCCGCATGCTGAAGCGCCATCGGCAGTCCCAGCTTTACCAGGGGAGTCAGCTTTGCCTTTTCCATTTTGAAGCTGGCAGGTCTGAAATCAAATCCGAAAGCCACACGCCTGCGGTAAAGATATATGAGAGAAATAATAAAAGAAAGCGCCTGTCCTATTACCGTTGCAAGCGCAGCGCCGAAGGACGCCATGCCGAACCCCGCTACAAAAACAAGGTCGAGAACAAGGTTTGTGACGGCGGCGATCGCTATGAAAAGAAAAGGCCGCTTTGAGTCGCCCATGCCTCTGAGTATCGCGCTTATGGTATTATACCCGAATATGAAAAACAGTCCGGAAAAGCAGACGGTTATGTAATCGCGTGCTTCCGACAGGGCCTCCGGCGGAGTGTTCATCAGCCTGAGGAATATGTCCCTCATCGGAAGGCATAACGCCATTACTATCAGGGAAAGCAGCTGGATAAACGTTATCATGGTACCGATCGTGGAACTGATCGCCTTTTTGTCGTCCCTTCCGATATACTGGGCTATCATGACCTGTCCCGCGGTGGAAAAACCCATCGATATAAACGTAAACAGCATCAGTATCTCGCTGCCTATTGAAACGGCCGAAAGACCATGACTACCAACGTATTGCCCGATGACGACCATATCCACAAGGCTGTAAAGCGTTTGCAGCATGTTCGAAAGCATAAAGGGCGCGGAAAATTTCAAAAGCTGTTTTGCAACATGACCCTGTGTCAGGTCATTTATCATCGTTTTCTGTTCTGCCATCTGTTCCTCCCGTCAGTCAGTGTGAAGTATGCCGCTGATATGATAGCGCGGACGTTTTTTGGCCTCGAGATATGTCTTGCCGACATATTCGCCGACGACCCCCGTCGCGCAAAGCTGTGCTCCGCCGCACATAAGTATCAGAAAGCTGATGAACAGATATCCTGCGGACGCGGTCTTTGCTATCGCGCAGACAATACCCGCTATGAGCAGCGGCAGCGACGCAAGCAGAAATATGCAGCCCGCCAGAAAAACAAAGCGTATCGGTTTTGACGTCAACGATGTCACGCCGTCGATCGCAAAGTTCAGCATCTTTGACAGCGGATACTTGCTCTCGCCCGCGAACCTGTCGCCGCGGACATATTCAACTATCGCGGTCTTATACCCCAGCATCGGAACGATGCCGCGCAGGAACATATTGACCTCTCCGTATTCAGACAAAGCGTCCAGCGCCCGCTTTGAAAGCAGGCGGTAATCGGCATGGTCATATACAAGCTCGCCGCCCATTCTGTTTATGAGCTTATAAAAGCTCTGAGCGGTCCCCTTCTTGAAGGCAGAATCATTTCCGCGGCTTGACCGCACACCGTATACAATGTCGCAGCCCTCAAGATACCGCTGTACCATTTCGTCAACGGCGCCGATATCGTCCTGAAGATCGGCGTCCATCGAAATGACCATATCGGCATATTCTCTGGCTGTCATGAGTCCCGCCATAAGCGCGTTCTGATGTCCTCTGTTGCGGCTCAGGCAAACTCCGTCAAACATCGGATCAGCCTCGTGCAGCGCCGTGATGAGTTCCCATGTTCTGTCCTTTGAGCCGTCGTTCACCAGCATGATGCGGCTCTCCGGCGAGATCGTTCCAGCCGATATGAGCTCTCTCATCTTGACGCGCAGGCGCTTTGATGTCTCCGGCAGAACTTCCTCTTCGTTGTAGCATGGAACAACAATATACAATATATTCATTTTCCGTACCTCCATCTGAGATTATATAGCAGCCCGCAAACTGTTGCAATACAATATCGGTATAGTTAATTTATTAACTCCGATATAGTGCATATAAACAGCTGTCCGTTCACAACGTATATGATCATTTTTGCACTAAATAGTAAAAAAATATTACAAAAGCGCAGAAACTCCCCTGTTTTTAGTGTTGAATTGTTACACTTTTTGTTCTACAATTACATTCTGACAGATGAGATGGCAGAAGGGCGGGTTATTCATTTGATCGACATCGTTTTGTTTGAGCCGGAGATACCTGCAAACACGGGAAACATCGCGCGTACCTGTGCAAATACCGGCGCAAGACTCAATCTCATCGAACCTCTGGGCTTCGACATTTCCGACAAGGCCGTCAAGCGCGCCGGCCTTGACTACTGGCACCTGGTCGATCTCCACGTTTTCAAAAACATCGAGGAATACTTTTCGCTCCGCGGTTGTGAAAACGTCTGGCTCGCAACGACAAAGGCTCCGCGCAGCTACGCCCAGGCCGATCTCACCGGCGATATATCCCTCATTTTCGGGAAGGAGACCGCCGGGCTCCCCCGCGAGCTCCGCGAGCGCTTCCGTGACCGCTGCATACGCATACCGATCAAGGCGGAAGCAAGATGTCTGAACCTTTCCAACAGCGCTGCGATACTCTGCTATGAAGCTCTGCGGCAGCAGGGTTTTCCGGGACTTCAGGATTTCGGAGAAATGGCCGAAAACTGAACATACTATAATGCAATAAAACTCTGATAAATACGGAGGCCAATATGAATTACAATAAAATGACAGTCAGGGACATCCCCGTGAGAGGCAAAAAGGTCCTTCTCCGCTGCGATTTTAACGTCCCGCTCGACAAGCTGACAGGAAAAATAACCGACGACAAGCGTATACGCGCAGCAGTGCCGACGATACACTATCTGCTCGAAAACGGCGCGGCCGTCATCGCGTGCTCGCATCTGGGCCGTCCGAAGGGCGAATGGAAACCGGAACTCAGTCTCCGCCCCGTGGCGGAGAGACTCTCCAGTCTGCTGGGAACACCGGTCTATATGGCTGCGGACGTCATCGGAGACAGCGCCAAAACAATGGCTTCCGCCCTGCTTCCCGGCGAGATCATGCTTCTTGAAAACCTTCGCTATCACAAGGAAGAGGAGAAGAACGATCCGGATTTCGCGCGCGAGCTGGCATCCATGGCCGACATATACGTTTCCGACGCTTTCGGAACGGTGCACCGCGCTCATGCATCCACAGTCGGCGTCGCTGCCTGGCTTCCCGCGGTCGCGGGGCTGCTCGTTGAGACCGAGCTTAACGTGATGGGCAAGGCTCTTAACGATCCGAAGCGCCCGTTTGTCGCCATCCTTGGCGGAGCAAAGGTCTCTGACAAGATCGGCGTTATCGACAATCTGCTTGAAAAGGTCGATACGATCATCATCGGCGGCGGCATGGCATATACCTTCATAAAGGCGCAGGGCTATTCCATCGGCAAATCCCTGTGCGAAGAGGATAAGCTCGAATATGCCTCTTCCGTGATGAAGAAGGCGGAGGAAAAGGGCGTGCGTATGCTGCTGCCCATCGACTGCCTTGCCGCGGAGGAGTTCTCCGCCGACGCTGTGCCTATCTATCGTGATTCCTGCGGCATGCCCGATTGGCAGATGGGCATGGACATCGGCAAAAAGACGATCGAAGAGTTTTCAGAGGCGATATCCGGGGCCGGGACCGTTATCTGGAACGGGCCCATGGGCGTTTTTGAGTTTCCCGCGTTCGCCGGCGGCACTGAAGCAATAGCAAAGGCCATTGCAGAGTCCGGCGCAGTCTCTATCGTCGGAGGCGGCGACAGCGCCGCTGCGGTCGAAAAGCTTGGATACGCCGACAAAATGACGCATATCTCTACCGGCGGCGGCGCTTCTCTCGAGTTCCTCGAGGGACGGGAGCTGCCCGGCGTTGCATGCCTTATGGACAAAAAGTGATATTTTCGTTTTCAGGAGAAAAAAGATGAACAAGAAATACAGGCGGGCAATAATCGCCGGAAACTGGAAAATGAACATGCTTCCGAGCCAGGTAAAGCCCTATATCGAAACTCTGCGCGCAAGACTGCCGCGAACCAAAACATGCGATACCGTCATCTGCGCTCCCTTCCCGCTTCTCAGCAATCTCTCCCGCGCCGTCAAGGACAGCCGCATTGCCGTAGGTGCACAGAACGTCAGCGAACACGCCGCCGGCGCCTATACGGGAGAGGTCAACATAGCAATGCTCCGGGATCTGGGCGCACGCTTCGTCATCATCGGGCACTCCGAGCGCCGCGCATATTTCGGCGAGACCGACGAACTTGTAAACGAAAAGGCCAAATCCCTTTTAAGCTCCGGACTATCCCCCATCATCTGCGTCGGCGAGTCCCTCGAGCAGCGTGAGCGCGGACTTACGCTCGACCACATAACCTATCAAGTCAAATCAGCGCTCTTCGGCATCGCGCCGGAGAACATGCGCCGCGTCGTCATCGCATATGAGCCGATTTGGGCTATAGGAACAGGGATGACCGCAACGAGCGAACAGGCTCAGGAGATCTGTGAGGCGATAAGAGCCATTATCCGCCGCCTCTACGGAGCGCGTATAGCACGCGGCGTCAGCATACTCTACGGCGGTTCCATGAATCCCGTAAACGCAGGCGAGCTTCTCTCAATGCCCGATATCGACGGCGGGCTCATCGGCGGAGCTTCCCTCGACCCTGATAAATTTGCCGATATCATTCTTGCGACCGGTCAGGAACAATAATCATGAAATCTGCAACTACACTTATCATTATGGACGGCTACGGCCTCGGCCCGGAGAACGAGGGCAACGCAATATTCAGAGCAAATACGCCGAATCTTGACAGGCTGTTTTCCACCTGTCCAAACACGACGCTGGAGGCCTCCGGAACGGATGTCGGCCTGCCCGCGGGCCAGATTGGCAACAGCGAAGTCGGGCACACCAATATCGGTGCCGGCAGGATAGTCTTTCAGGACCTGCCCCGCATCACAAACTCCATCGAAGAAGGTTCGTTCTTCACCAACGATGTCTACTGCTCCGCCGTCAACACGGCGCGCGACAGCGGAAAAGCGCTGCATCTGTTCGGGCTGCTCTCAGACGGCGGCGTCCACAGCCATATAAACCATCTTTACGCACTTCTGGAGCTTGCAAAGCGCCGCGGATTGTCCCGCGTATATATCCATGCCGCTCTCGACGGACGCGACGTCGGCCCGACGACCGGACTCGGATATGTCCGTGACTGCATCCGCAAATGTGAAGAGCTGGGCGTCGGCAGGATCGCAACGATCATGGGCCGCTTCTATGCGATGGACAGAGACAAGCGTTGGGAAAGGCTCCAGCGCGCATACGACGCCATGGTCCGCGGAAAGGGCACCGAAAACGCAGATCCGGTCAAGACTGTTGAAGATAGCTATGCAAACGGAGTCACGGACGAATTCGTTGAACCCGTCGTCTGTGACGAAAACGGAATGATAAGGGATGGGGACAGCGTCATCTTCTTCAATTTCCGTCCCGATCGTGCACGCGAACTCTGCTGGGCTTTGACAGGCAATCTGCCCGACGGCGCGGAAATGAACGTTGATGAGCTTTCTCTGCACTTTGTCTGCACCTCCCAGTACGACGAAACGCTCGATCTTCCGGTGGCGTTCCCTCCCGAGAAGCTTGAGGGCACCTTCGGAGAATATGTCTCTTCGCTCGGTCTGCGCCAGCTCCGCATTGCGGAGACCGAAAAATACGCACACGTCACCTTCTTCTTCAACGGAGGAGTTGAGAAGGTCTATCCCGGAGAGGACCGCGTTCTGATCCCGTCTCCGAAAGAGTTCGCCACCTATGACCTCATCCCCGAGATGAGCGCCAAAGCCGTCACCGACGAGACCGTCGCACGCATCAGCAGCGGAAAATACGACATTGTGGTCGTTAATCTCGCAAACTGCGATATGGTCGGCCATACGGGCGTTATGGGAGCCGCGATCAAAGCGGTCGAAACTGTAGACGAATGCGTCGGAAGGATCGTAAAGGCGGTCTCCGACATCGGTGGGATAAGCCTTGTGACAGCCGACCATGGCAACGCGGACGTAATGATAACTTCCGAAGGCGAGATCAACACGGCTCATACCACGAACCCTGTCCCCTTTATCATCGTCGGAGCCGACATAAGCCTGAGAAACGGCCGCCTTGCAGATATTGCGCCGACAATGCTGGAGCTTATGGGCCTTGAAAAGCCCTCCGAGATGACCGGCAAAAGTCTTATCATCAGATAATATAACGGAGGAAAAACTTATGAAGGATTATTATGATATAGTTGATGTCTGTGCACGCGAGATACTCGATTCGCGCGGCAATCCCACCGTCGAGGTAGATGTCACTCTCTCCGACGGCACCGTCGGAAGGGCGGCTGTTCCCTCCGGCGCCTCCACCGGCATTTACGAAGCCTGCGAGCTGCGCGACGGGGACAGCTCACGCTATCTCGGCAAGGGTGTCCTGAAGGCCGTCGAAAACGTCAATACCGAGATCGCAGAGGCGCTTTACGGTCTGAATGTCCTTGACCAGCCCTCTATCGACCGTCTGCTCTGCGAGCTTGATGGAACGCCCAATAAGACCCGTCTCGGCGCCAACGCCATACTCGGTGTATCCCTCGCCTGTGCAAAGGCCGGAGCGCTTGCAACGGGAAACAGCCTTTATAACTATATCGGCGGAGTGAACGCCAAGACCCTGCCCGTCCCGATGATGAACGTTCTCAACGGCGGCGCGCACGCAAATAACAGCGTTGATATTCAGGAAGTCATGATAATGCCCGTCTCCGCCGAGAGCTTCACCGAAGCGCTGCGCATGTGCTCTGAGGTATTTCACACTCTCAGGAAGGTCGTCCCCTCCTCCGGCGTCGGCGACGAAGGCGGTTACGCGCCCGATCTTGAGTCCGATGAGGACGCGCTCAAGGCGTTGGTCGCAGCAATAGAAAGAGCCGGCTACAAGCCCGGCGAGGACTTCATGATAGCCATGGATCCCGCTGTTTCCGAGTGGTTCAGTGCGGAGGATGAGTGCTATCACCTGCCTAAGCGCGGTATCGTCAAGACGAGACAGGAAATGGTGGACATGTGGGTCGGTTTCTGCGACAAATATCCCATCATCTCCATTGAGGACGGCATGGGCGAGGACGACTGGGAGGGCTGGAAAATGCTCACCGACGCTCTCGGAAAGCGTATACAGCTCGTTGGCGACGACCTG
>CAKSWM010000027.1 GCA_934511545.1 uncultured Oscillospiraceae bacterium
GATTCGTTGCTTCATCTCCAGACCGGACATCGTCTTTTTCAACCGGGTCAGGTTAACCTGCAAGGCATTTTCGTCTAAAGCTGCGCCTTGACATGTTCCGCCGTCAGCAGGAGGTGCTCAGGCAGCAGATGGAAGAGCTTCGGCACACCATGCATATGGTGGATTACAAATGCTGGTACTATGAGACGGCGAAGAAGGCCGGCACGATCGAAGCTCCGCGGGACATGGAGCTTTCCGACGTGCCGGAGCGATTCCGGGATATCCGGCAGGAATTAAAGCGCATACCAGAGCTTTGAGAACGAAACGGAGCTGCGGGGAGGTGTCAGCGGCGGAGCGTCATATTGAAATACCACTGTTCACCGTCGCCGACAGGCTGTTTTTCCTCGCCGGTGATTTTGAATCCGTATCTTTTGTAGAAGGCAACGGCGTGTTCGTTTCTCTGCTGTACGTCCAATTTGATGAATTTTACGCTGGAGGACAGAGAGGAACACGCTTTGTCGAAGGCCCGGTATCCGATACCGGAACCGACCATTTCGTGCCGGATCACGATTATACCGATATCGCAGGTATCTCCCTCGACGCTGTAAGTCAGCCACCCGGCGGGGACTGCACCGTCGTATATTATGAAGTTTCCGCCATTTTCGAAATAATCGAAACGCTCTCTCCATTTGTCCGGCGTGGTTTCGTTCTCGGCGAAATACAGCTGGTATTCTTCGTTATCAAATAACGATGCGATAAATGCGCAGTCGCTTACAGCCGCCCTTCTGAGCTCCACCGTCCCGATATGCTTCTCGAGCAGGACAAGCTCTATCTCGGCAATGCCGTTGAAGTCGGTCGGGACGACGCCCGCCTCCGTATATCCGAGCTTTTTATACATCGAACGCGCGACTGTGTTTTTCACGTTCGTATCTATCCTGAGTTCGGAAAAGCCATTTTCCACAGCGTACCTTTCATAGTATGCGAGAAACGCTTTTCCGTATCCCCGGCCCGAGCTGTCCGGGGAAATCACGAGCGTATGCAGGACGCATACCCTGTCGCCGGGCACGTCATATTTCCATTTTCCCAGTTTGTAGCATTCGACCTGCGTGTTGTTTATGATCCCTGCGCCATAGATATTTCCGGCGTCCTCCAGAACGAAGAGGTCGCCCCTTTCGAGCGCCGCTTCCGCCGTGGCGCGCACCGGATACACCCCGCGGACCCATCCGATCGTCTGTTTTCCGCT
Source organism: uncultured Oscillospiraceae bacterium (assembly GCA_934511545.1). Lineage (GTDB taxonomy): Bacteria > Bacillota > Clostridia > Oscillospirales > Oscillospiraceae > CAKSXP01. The sequence goes on from CAKSWM010000027.1 coordinate 1,223, forward strand.
TTCCTCCGCGGTGTGGATCGCGTCATATAAGCTCTCGACCGCGTCAATATCGTTTGCGGCCGCTTTTCTTATTATCATTTGATATCCTCCGTAACTCTCGGTTTGTGTGTCCGTTTCGGCTCACCGGAGCGGAAACGGCGGAGATATGCCAGCAGCCACAGCGGCTTTTTCCGCTGTGGCTGCTGGCTGCATTATTGAGCCCCACGATTTTTCCGGCAGGGTCTTTGAACCATATGCTTTGTGTTATGCCTTCGGAGTTCCGTCGGGATTGAAGAGGGGCAGGGGGGCCAGACAGATGATGTCATTGCGCTTTATAGCGTCGCCCTCGGCGAGGATAGCCATTCTGCCGGCGATGATGCCGCCCGCCTTGGTGACGAGAGTCTCCATCGCGTGGAGAGATTCGCCGGTGGAGATAACGTCGTCGATAATGAGAACGCGCTTGCCCTTTATCATCTCGGCGTCTGCGGTGTCGATGACGAGCTTCTGCATGCTCATCGTGGTGATGGAGCGGACGTCGACCTCGAAAACTCCGGTCATGTAGGCCTTTGCGCCCTTTCTGGCGAGGAAATACTTCTCCGCGCCGCTCTGGCGGGCCATTTCATAGAGCAGAGGGATCGCTTTGGCCTCGGGTGCGATGAGATAGTCGTAGTCGGGAGCGCGCTTGAGCAGCTCGGTTGCGCAGTGAACGGTGAGCTCAACGTCGCCGAAGATGACGAAGGCTCCGATGTATGTATCGTCGGAGACCTTGCACAGCGGGAGCGTGCGCTTTAGACCGGCGATATCCATCTCATAGGTAAGCATTTGGATGTTCCTCCTAAAACGGTGTTTTTTATCGGACCTTCTAATTATACAGTATATTCGAAAAAACGCAAGTGCTTATGCGGAAAGAAGGGCAAATGATTTCCTGCATACGCGGAAGAAAGCAGGGCGTGACCGGCGGTCACGCCCTGCAAAGGATCGGATATCTTACTGGAAGAACTTGGTGTCGGGGTATTCCTCGGGCTTTGCAACGGTCTGGAAGGGCTCGGGGACGTATGTTGCGGTCGGATCGACCTTGCGCGCGCAGCGGTCGCCTTTTTTGCAGGGCTCGGTGTAGAGCTCTTCCCATCCCTCGTCCCAGCTCTCATAGGGCTTTATAAACTCGGGCTGGAAGTTGTGCAGGTCGCAGTACGGCGTATCGGTCTGGAGCGTGACGTACAGCGGGTTGCCGTTTTCGTCGCGGTCGATGAAAGCGTTGGGCGCCCACTTGGGATCCCAGTTGTCGATGTCGTCGCCGCCGGCGAAGCCGACGAGATAGGGCATCTGGCCCCATCCGGGACCGTCGAACGGGGTGTTGAATGTGCCGTGCATATCCATGCGGTAGATCTTCCACTCGCCGTCCTCTTTGATAAAGCCGAAGCGGAACTTGCAGAAGCTCCACAGGGACTTTATGCCGTCCTTTGTCTTGAGACTCTCGCAGCCGAGACTGGAGAAATAACCCTTGGCGCTCTCGTTATCGGCGGCGACCTCGAGGGCGGGGGTCAGCAGCTCGTGGCAGTAGATGCGCCCGGCAAGACCCTGCTCGCTGGCCTGGAGCAGTCCGGTGTAGTGGTTGCGGATGCCCTGCGCTCCCTCATAGACGTTGCCGTTGAAGATGGCGCGGACGCCGGGGGTCTTGAGAGCAAAGCACTCCTCCTGCTCCTTCCAGCGGTGTGCGGAATGCAGGTTCTCATACTTTGCCATCAGGTTCATGATCTCCTGTGCGGACTGGTGGCGGGCTATCTGGAGCTTTGCGTCGGCAAGCTCTTTTTCAAGCGCTGCAAGACGGGCTTCAAAGTTGTTATCCATGCTTCTTTCTCCTTCTCATGTTGATGCTGATATTATGTAGCAATTATGTGCAAATGTCAATAACAGCTACCGAAAGCCCCAAAGCGATAAAGCGTTGAAGTATAAGGAAAAATCAGCTCCCGGAGACCAGCTCCGCTCCCGGATAATAATGCTCCAGTATTTCACGGTAATCCAGTCCGCGGGCGGCGAGAACGTTCGCGCCGTACTGGCTCATGCCCACACCGTGGCCGAAGCCGCGCACGGTGAAAACAAACTGGCCGTCCGAATATTCGAGCGTGAACGCGGTCGAGCGCAGACCGAACATGGCGCGAAGCTCGTTCCCGCTGATATCGACTCCGCCGATCGTCATGGAGGATACCCGTCCGCTCTCCGAAAGCTCGGCCTGTCCCGCCCAGTCCTTCGGTGCGCCCGACAGGTCCGCCTGCGGATACCGTGCGAGGACCGCCTCGGAAAAGCCCTCGACCGGCGAGGTGACCGTGCTGACAAAGTTCGGGACATCCTGTTCGCTCTCCGGACTGGAGACGCAGACCAGATACGGCTCCGACGACCATATCTCGGCGCTCGATTCCGTCATACCGTCGGAGGATGAGTGGAACACCGCCTGGATAGGTTCGCCGTCATACACAAGGTACTGCCCGTCCGTCGCGGAAACGGCCTGGCTGACCCTGCCGCGGTATTCTTCGTAAGAGCCGCCCCAGTTTGCCAGCATCTGCGCGTCCGTCAGCTGCGCTTTGCAGCAGGCCGCGTCGCCGCAGACGGCGGCGCCGGGGTGCGCGGGAGTCTCGTGCGCCATCTTGTAAAGTATGTATGTCCGCGCGGCCACAGCCTGCGCCTTGAGCGCCTCGATATCGAAGGACGCCGGCATTTCTCCCGCGACGACGCCGATCAGATACTCGTCCATCGTGTGGACGGAAACGCTGCCGTCGTCCTCCAGCGCCGTGAAGGAGACGTCGCTGTCCTGCTGACCCGCGGACGCGGCATACGGGCCCGTGTCCGCAGCGGCTCCGTCCGGCGCAGGGGACGCTTCGCCCTGTTCCGTTCCGGCGTTTTCCTCCGCGGGAGCGTATGACATACGCATATAGATTATGATACCCAGACATGTGCACAGCACCGCCAGCAGCGCCGCGCCGTAAAGCTTTGCCTTCATCGTGTTGCCTCCCCGTCCTCTGCTTTATCCGTTTTTGCTTGACTGTGTTTTCATATGGGTATAAAATATTTCATCAGTGAATTCTATTTGGACAGGTCGGATATAATGCAAAAAAGATTTTGGATATTTGTCTGCTACGCCTTTATTACCGGGGCGTTTTCGATGTTTCTGCGCTGGCTCCAGCTCATCAACTGTTTTGAGGAGGACACGGGGCTGTTTATCAGCGGCGGCGCGCTGACGCCGCTTTTCATCATACTTCTGCTAATCTCCGCTGCGGGTATGCTGCTCATGGCCATGCGGTGCAGGCCGGCGGAGGAGCCGGAGGCCGCGCTGCGCGCGAGGTCCCCGCTGTGCACGGTGTTCTCGGCGGTTCTGGCATTTGTCATGTTCGCGGGCGCAGTGATGCTGTTTGTCCGGGCGGGAGACATGCGCGCGGCGATGCTTTTCCGTCTGCTTGCGATACTGGGCGTCGCCGCGGCGGCTTCGATGTTCGGTGCGGCGGACCGCATGTCAAGAGGCCGGGCCGACAGCACAGCCTGCTTCTGCTTCACCGTTGTCATCCTGTTCTACTGTCTCTGGATGGTGGCGTCCTATAAGGCCCACGATTCCGACCCCGTGATCTGGAGCTATGCGCCCGAGATACTGGCGATCGCGGCGGGAACGCTGGCATGGTATTTTCTTGCCGGGTTCGCCTTCGGCAAGCCGAAGACCGTACAGGCGGTGTTCTTCAGCGGACTGTCCTTTGTCCTCGCGCTCACCGCCATGCCGGATGACCGGGACCTCTCGCTGAGCATCCTGCTCATGGTTCCTGGACTCGAGGCCCTGATGCTATCCTGGATGCTGATACGAAACCTTCAGGCCGAAAACGGGCGCTGAGCGGGAGTTATACGGTGTGACCCGGAAAAACGGGTCACACCGTATTTTTGCGCCGTTTAAGGCCGCCTGTACGAAAAGGCGGCGCGGTACGGGATTCATATGCTCCGTAACCATGGCATTATCGCGCTTTCCGCATATAATGTGGCGAGGGATCGATCCCCATATAAGTTAGGAGGAAAAGCATGGCAACCTTTTTTAACCAGGCCACGCTGTCTTACAGCGGCGGTACGGTCAATTCAAACGTTACCACGGGCGAGATCGTCGAGGTCCTGTCCGTTACTAAGACAGCCGTTAAAAGCGAGTACACTCAGGGCGACGAGATAACCTATGCGGTGAATATCGTCAACAGCGGAAGCACGGCCTTTACCGGGCTTACGCTTAACGACGATCTTGGGGGCTACGCCTACAACAACACAACGCTGGTGCCGCTGGAATATGTTGCGGGCTCTGTAAAGTATTTCGTCAACGGCGTATTGCAGGCGGCGCCGACGCTGACCACCACTTCGCCGCTCGAGGTCACGGGACTGTCCGTGCCCGGAAACGGCGCGGCGACGCTGCTTTATACTGTCCGGACAAACGGCTTTGCGGACCCGGCGGCAAACGGAACCATCAGGAATACCGTCACCGTGAGCGGGGAGACCGCCGCGGCGATAACCGACACGGAGACCGTGACGGCGTCCGCTGCCCCGCGGCTCTCCATCGCAAAAGCGCTTTCCCCGACGACCGTGAATGAAAACGGAAGGCTTACCTACACGTTCACGATCAGCAATGCGGGCAGCGCTGCGGCCGCCGCTTCGGACAACATCGTTGTGACCGACACGTTCGACCCCGTCCTCAGAGACATTACAGTGACCTACAACGGGACCGTCTGGACCGAGGGCACGGAGTATACCTATAACGAGACGACCGGCGCTTTCGCGACCGTGAGCGGCGCCATAACCGTTCCGGCGGCGACCTTCACCAGAGACACGGAAACGGGCGCATGGATAACCGCTCCGGGTACCTCAACGCTTGTTATTACAGGTACCGTATAAGCAAAAGACTCCGCAAAAAATAAGGACTGCCCGGACACCGGGCAGTCCCTTTCAAACGGAAAAGATCAGATCTTTACAAGCTCGTATTCCCTGCTGCCGAGGCCGAGCCTGGATGCATGCTCCACGATGTGGATGCCGTTGCGGGACTCCATGCGCTCAATGAGCGCGGCCTTGCCCTCGTCGGGGCTGTTGTATACCGAGTCCACGCTGGCCTGATCGACGGCGACGGGATCAACGGAGGCGAAGATGCCTATGTCCGCCATCTCGGGCTCATCGGGATCGGAGTCGCAGTCGCAGTCAACGGAGAGTCTGTTGGCGATGTTGATGTAAACGATGTTGCGGCGGCCCATGTAGTCCATAACGGCCTTATCCGCCTCCGCCATGCATTCGATAAAGCTGTCGTGGTCGGCGGTCCAGAGGTTTTCGGGCACGCCCACGCCGTGGATATGCGCCTTTCCGTGGGAGGACGCAACGCCGATGGACATGTTCTTCAGCGCGCCGCCGAAGCCGCCCATGGCGTGTCCCTTGAAATGGGAAAGCATGAGCATGGAGTCGTAGTTTTTCAGGTTCGCGCCGACGAAATTCTCGGTAAGGTGTGTGCCGAGCGTGACGGGCAGGGCCATTTCTCCCTCGGCGTCCATGATGTCGCAGGGGGCGATGGCCGTGAAGCCGTGCTCCTCAATGGCTTTCCAATGGTCCTCGGTTTTGTATCTGCGGCCCTCGTATGCGGTATTGCATTCGACGATCGTGCCGTTCAGTTCCTGAACGAGCGCGCCGATGAGCTCCGGCTTGAGATAGTTGTGTCCGCCGGGCTCGCCCGTCGAGATCTTGACGGCGACCCTGCCCCTGAGCTCGGCGCCGAGCGCGTGATATATTTTCTGAAGCGATCCGGGGGTTATCTCCCCGGTAAAATAGACGGTGGATCTTGCCATTCAAAAACGCTCCTTTCGGTTTCCGATATATAATGTAACTATAACATGAAAGTTATTCATATGCAACAGCGCATAATGCCGCCGCGCGTCAAAAAAGGCTCCGAAGCCGCGAAAGCCTCGGAGCCTTTTTGACGGAAATACGGGAGACTATCCCCTGGCCGCGTTCTCTCCGCAGATCCTGCCCAGCGTGACCGCCATGCCGATCGACACGCCGGCTATCGGGGTGGAATACTGCGTTCCGAAGCGCCGGCCGCAGCAGTTTCCGGTTGCGTACAGTCCGGGGATCGGGTCGCGGTCTTTGTCCAGCACGTTCTGATGCTCGTTCGTCAGCAGGCCGCCGACCGTGACCATCATGCTGCCGATGTGGAAGTCATCAACCACCTCTACAAAATACGGCGGCTCGTCAAAGGCGTTCATGAGATCGGGGTCCTTGCCGAAATCCTCGTCCCGGCCCAGACGGCACAGCTCGTTGTAGCGCTCGATGGACGCGACAAAGCCTGACAGCCTTTCGCCCTCCAGCCCGGCACGTCTGCCCAAAGTTTCAAAATCGTCCGCCGCGAAAACGGCGCCGCGCTCGCAGAAGCCCTCGTCTCCCGCCTCGACGGCCCTGCGCATGGTATCCAGCAGGCGCCGTCGCGCGTCCCCGCTGTTATAGTCGAAGGAGGTGTGCGCCGGCGGGCCGTGGGAGAGATCCTCAAGAACGCCGGAGTCATAGACAAGATACCTGGTCGAGTGCTTTTCCTGCGCTCCGGGGAAGCCCGCGAAAACCGGGTCGCCGAAGCTCTCGTTGCAGTAGCGCCGGCCGTTTCCGTCGAGCCACAGGCTCCCGAAGTTCGAGACCGCGCCCATCAATGTCGCATAGTTGCCGCCCATCGTCGGTATAGGCCGCGCTTCGAGCCGGCCTCCGGCCCAGACGCCCATCTGTATGCCGCGCCCGTCGCGGCCGCCCATCGCCGCAAAGCCCTCGTCATTGTCAATGTCGATGATGTCGAAAATATCCGGCAGAAGATCGATGCACATCTCCGTGTTCGCGGCAAAGTCGCCCGCGGCAAGGATGACACCTTTGCCCGCGCGGCAGCGAATATAGCTTCCGTCCGCGCGTTTTGCGATAACGGCGCTCACCCTGTTTCCGTCCTTCTCGAGGTACTGAGCCTCCGTTGAAAACAGCAGCTGTGCGCCGAGCCTGCGCGCCCGCTCCTGATTGCAGCGGTGAGCGTCCGTGATGGTATACAGCCCGCGTTTGAACCACCCGGGAAACTCCGCCGTTCCCGTCCAGAATTTCTGGCCGGAGAGCTCGCCCTTGAAGTTCGGCCCGGTCGGGTTATAGGTCACGATGACCTCCTCTATCCGCTCGGGCGGACATGGCTCGATGAACCAGTCGAAGGTCTCGCCGCAGCGGCGGGCAAACTGCATCACAAGACCGGGGTTTGCGCGGTTGCCGCCCCTGCGCATCATCTCGTTGAACAGGTCAATGGGATCGACCCGGGGGACGTTTCGCGAGGCGAGAAATTCGGAATTGATATGGCCGAAGTCCTGTCCGAGCGCCATGTAGTTCTTCTCGGTCAGCTTCTCCATGAGTATTACCGAGGCTCCGGCCTCCGCGGCCGCGCGTGCCGCGGGAGTGCCCGCGTGTCCCGCGCCGATGACGACAACGTCCGCCGTAAGCTCTTCGGCGATGCTGTCTTCGTCCACGGGCGCGGGAGGGATGCGCCAGGTGAAGCCCTCTCTTTCTATCTTCTCCAGCGCCGCTATCGTCTTTTTCGCGCCCATGTTCGCCGGCGGCATGCCGGGAGGGCCGGTCTTTTTCTTCCTGTTTTCCATGCTTTGTTCATCCCTTTCGGACAGATATGTGTCCGCGCGCGGGGGGGGGCTTTTTGCCCGGCCGCGCGCGGGTCACGGTGTGTGTAAGAAGAGCTTTTGCGATAGTCTTTTTAATTATTTGAACATTCTGTCGTAAGCGTTCTGCGCCGCCTCCATCAGCTCCTCAATGTGCATCTCACGGAGCTGGCTGCGGAATCTGTCGAAATCCTCCTGCGTAACGCCGTTCACGATGAAGTTGGGGACGTTTTCGCTTATGTAGGTCAGCAGCGAGTTCTCGTACAGGCTTCTAAGCTCGGACTCTTCCTCGTCGTAATTGACGATCAGCGCCGGGAAGGTCTTTTCGCCGGTGTAGTTGGATTCCCAGATGGGGATGCAGTCGATGACGTTCTGGGGATACATGAAATACACCTTGTCATAGGGCGAGAAAGGTGATGTTCCCGCATAGATAGTCCTTGCTATCGACATCGGAATGCCGTCTGGGTTGTCGGTTATCAGCTCGGTGTACCGGGGCTCCCCGTCCTCGTTGTAGTAGAACGACACGCCCTCGATGCCCCAGTCGCAGAGAAGGGAGCCCTCCTCCGAGAAGCGGTAATCGCAGAACTGAACGGCGATCTCGGGATATTCGCAGCTGGTGCTGACGGAGTAGCCGGGAAACCAGAAGTGGGTGTTGTAATAACCGATGTCGATCTTGTCGCCGTGATTCAGCACCGGAGTATAGGACGCGCCGGCGACCATCTCCGCGTTGAAGGGCTCGTAGTCGACGATGTCGTTGTCCTCGGCCACCCAGACGCCGTATTTTCCGTTCACGACGTCCTCACAGGCAAAGTCCAGCAGCCAGTCAAAGCCAACGTCGCCGGACATGAAGTCCGGGTCGATCAGACCCTGGGAGTACCAGCTGTTCATCAACGTGAGGTAATCCATAAAGCCGTCCTCGAGAAGGCCGAATTTGACCTCGCCCTGGTCGAGATAAAAGGCGTCCAGCATCGTAAGCCTTCCGAGATAGTAATAGTCGGCAACGCCGTATGCGGAGGCGAACAGGCTGTTGCGGTAAACGCCCTTTGCGTTCATCCACATTACGGCATTTTTCTCGCTCTTGAACGCCTTGAGCACGTTCTCATAATCCTCGATCGTCTCCGGAAGCTCCAGCCCCAGCTCCTCCAGCCAGTCGGTGCGCAGCATCATGCCCCAGTTGCACGGCGCCGCCGTCGAATACAGAACGGGGAAGCAGCCTATGCGGCCGTCGTCCAGAACGGAAACGCACTCAATGTCCTCGTCGCTTTCGATAAGCTCTCCGAAGTTCGGGGCGTTCTCCCTGATAAGCGGAGCAAGATCCAGTATGACGCCGTCGTCGATAGCGGGCTTTATACCGCCGCCGTATTTATAGCCCACCTGGGTTATAAGGTCGTCATATTCGCCGCTGCCTATCATTATCATGAACTGCTCGTTTTCGTTGCTTCCGTTGACCGCGCGGTATTCAAGATGAACGCCCGTGCGCTCGGCAAGCTCTTTGTTGACAAGGGTTTCCTCCGGGCCGCTTACATATTGCAGTATCTTGGGATCGACACCCTCAAAAACCGTAAGGGTGATCGGCTCGTCGACAAGCGGCAATGTATAAACGCCCTTGCCAGGGTCGGAAGCGGGCGGCGCTTCCTCGCCTCCTTCCGGCTCCGGTTCCGGTTCCGGAGCCTGCGTTTCGGGGAATTCCGGAGGCGCCTGAGTTGATGGTGTGTCTGTCTGGGTCTCAGTGCCGGCCTTTCCGCCGCATCCCGCCAGAAGCGAGATCAGCATCAGCAGTGCAAGGGAAAGAGAGATCAGCTTTTTCATACCGTGCTCCTCCTTCTGCTTATAAAATGAACATAATTGTGCTTTTTGTGCACACATTTATAATATATTCACAGTTTTTGGTCTGTCAATCCCCCAAGTGAGTTTCATTGTTTACGACAAATTATATGAAGAAAAAGTGTTGTTTTTAACAAAATAAAAGAAAAAATCTGCCGTTTTAAGGCAGAAAAATCCGTCAAAATATGTATATGACTTTTTGCCGGCCTGCCGCGAGCGAACGCGGGGAAGCGCTTTGCGGAAAATAAAAAAAGCATCTGAAATCTCTCGATCTCAGATGCTTTTTTTGTGGACTGTGTTGATGAAAAAGATGCACTCTATCCAAAGGCCCGTTTCACTAAACTGCAAACCAATGGTAGCGTTTGCGGTTTGAAAAGGAAAAACCGTAGAATGAGCATACTCCAATTTTTATAGAGAAGATAGTATAAATTAACTTGAGTAGATTGTGTTAATAGCAAAAATATAACTTAAATATCCAAATCCAATTCGAAAAAATGTGATAAAAGTAGTAGATAATTGGCTTTACTTGTTCCTGCTGTGATTTATTTCTATATTACCAAAATTCTTGCTTTCTATAGGCAATAATTGATAGCCTCTCTTAGATGCTACGCCTTTCGTTACTAATCGTTCAAATTCTATAGTTGCAGCTTCATAT
>CAKSWM010000028.1 GCA_934511545.1 uncultured Oscillospiraceae bacterium
TTCCGTCACCACCGCGCGTCCGATGACGCGGTCACGCTGGTCTATATGCTCCAGCGTTTTATCATCATGATGGAAGAAATGGGCGCGAAAACGGTCGATGACATCGAGAATATCTGCGCGGAACTGAGAAAGAAAACAACGACGAACCGCCACACGCGCCATATAATCCTGCTTGTCCGGAACAAGAAGGGACTGAAAAACCTTTACGAGCTTGTCTCAAAATCGCATCTGGAGCATTTTCACAGAAATCCGACGATCCCAAAGAGCCTGCTCATGCAGTACCGCGAGGGGCTTATAATCGGCTCCGCCTGTGAAGCGGGCGAGCTTTTTGACGCGGTGCTATACGGCAAGAGCAATGCGGAGCTTCAGCGCATCGCGTCGTTTTACGATTATCTTGAGATACAGCCGATATGCAATAACCGCTTTCTCGTTGAAAACGGAAAGGTGAAGGACGACGAGGGCCTGCGGGAGCTGAACCGCGTTATCGTCCGCCTTGGCGAACAGATGGGAAAACCCGTCGTTGCCACGGGAGACGTGCATTTCCTCGACCCGGAGCAGGAAATATACCGCCATATCCTTCTTGCCGCAAAGAAGTTTTCCGATGCGGACAAGAGCCTGCCGATATATTTCAAAACGACCGACGAGATGATGGAAGAGTTTGCCTATCTCGGCGCGGAGAAATGCCGCGAGGTAGTTATAACCAACCCGAACATGATCGCCGATATGTGTGAGGACATAGAGCTCCTGCCGAAGGACCTTTACGCGCCGAAGATCGAAAATTCCGCGGAGGATCTTGAGCGCCTGGTCTATGAAAGGATGACGGAGCTGTACGGAGATGATCCGCCGGAGCTTGTCAGGAGCCGAGTTGAGACCGAGCTTCATGACATTCTCGGGAGACACTATGACGTTATATATATGTCGGCCCAGAAGCTGGTCGCAGATTCCCTTGCGCATGGCTATCTGGTCGGCTCCCGAGGAAGCGTCGGGTCGTCTATCGTCGCTTATATGTCAGGAATAACGGAGGTTAACTCCCTGCCCGCGCATTACCGATGCCCCAAGTGCCGGTATTCGGATTTTGAATCCGGAAAGAATTATGGCTGCGGAGCCGATATGCCGGACAAAGCGTGTCCTGTCTGCGGAACGATGATGGACAAGGACGGCTTTGACATTCCGTTTGAGACCTTTCTTGGCTTCGGCGGAGACAAGGTCCCGGATATCGACCTTAACTTCTCCGGCGAATATCAGGCAAACGCACATAAATACACCGAAACGCTGTTCGGGCGGGACCATGTTTTCAAGGCCGGAACGATCGGCACTCTTGCCGAAAAGACCGCCTACGGCTACGTCAAAAAGTATCTGGAAGAGCGCAACATGGTCGTCACAAAGGCGGAGGAAAACCGCCTTGCCGCCGGCTGCGTCGGCGTCAAGCGCACAACGGGACAGCACCCCGGAGGACTTGTCATAATCCCGCAGAATATGGACGTGACTGATTTCTGCCCGGTACAGCACCCCGCGGACGACAAGGATTCGGACATCATAACGACGCACTTTGACTACCATAAGATGGAGGCAAACCTTCTCAAGCTGGACGAGCTGGGGCACGATGACCCGACGATGATCCGCATGCTGGAGGACATGACCGGCGTCAACGCCAGAAAAATACCGCTCGATGACAAGCAGACGATGGGGATATACTGCTCTCCCGCGCCGCTGGGACTGCCGGACGATGACCCGATAATCGGAAAGACCGGAACGCTGGGCATACCGGAGTTCGGAACGGGCTTTACTCGGCAGATGCTGGTCGATACGCAGCCGAAGGATTTCGACACGCTGATACGTCTGTCCGGCTTCTCACACGGCACGGACGTCTGGGCGGGAAACATCCGGGAGCTGGTCCTCTCCGGGACCGCGAGCGTCAAGGAGACTGTCGGCTGCCGCGACGATATTATGATATTCCTGATATCCAAAGGCATGGAGCCAAAGATGGCCTTCAAGATAATGGAGGCTGTGCGAAAGGGAAAGGTAAAGAAGGGCGGATTCCAGGAGGGCTGGCGCGAGAAGATGGAGGAACTCGGCGTGCCGGAGTGGTATATCGAGTCGCTGGCGAAGATCGCATATCTGTTCCCGAAGGCGCACGCCGTTGCATATGTTATGATGGCCTTCCGCATCGCGTGGTTCAAAGTCCATGAACCGCTGGCGTTTTATTCGGCGTATTTCTACCGCAGAAGTCAGAAGGACGCCTTTGACGCAGACATGATGACGCGCGGGATAGACGCTGTGCGTACCAGGATAAATGCCATCCGGAAGAATCCGAACGCGACCGCCAAGGAGGAGGATCTTCTCACGACGCTCGAGGTCGTGTATGAGTTTTATATGAGAGGACTGGATTTCGCCCCGATCGACCTCTACGAGTCGGATGCGACCAGATTCAATATAGCAGGGACAAAAAGTCTGAGGCCGCCGTTTGTGGCGATATCCGGTCTCGGAGAGACCGCTGCGCGCGACCTTGTATCCTGCCGGGAGAGCGGAAAAGAATTCATATCCGTTGAGGAGCTGTCTGCCGCGTGCCCAAAGGTCAGCCAGACCCATCTGGAGCAGCTCAAGGCTCTGGGAGCGCTGGGGAACATGCCCGACAGCAGCCAGATGAGCCTGTTCTGACAAGACCCGGAAGTTTGCCGTAAATACCCCCGGTATGGGCTTTTTTCGACGGTAACAGCCGCCGCGTTTTTACGCGGCGGCTGTTTTTTAATAAATAGCATTAGCCAGAATAGCTATAAAAGCGGGAAGAATGTTGAACAAATTTAACATATGTCATAATATTAACATTCTCTATTGACATTAATTTAACAACACCGTATACTCAAGAAAGTTAATAAATTGACGAGAGATTTAATAAATAAAAAGGAGTCGATAAACAATGCTGGATCAGAAGCATCAGCTGATACAGAAGCTCGCGCGGGATTTTGCCGAGAACGAGCTTGTGCCTGTCATTGATGAGGCGGAAGAAAACGGAGAATACCCCGAACAGATCTGGGAAAAGTGCGCAAGATACGGCCTTACCGGTATTGCTATACCAAAGGAATACGGCGGTGCGGGCGGAGACTTTTTCTCCTATGTTCTGATAACGGAAGAATTCTGCCGCAAGCATGTTTCAGCAAGTACGCTCCTTATGGGCAACTCGCTTACGGGTATGCCGATATATAAGTGCGGAAACGAAGAGCAGAAACAGAAGTATCTGCGCCCGCTTGCAGAGGGCAGAAAAAAGGCCGCTTTCGCGCTCACCGAGCCTGACGCGGGCTCCGATACCAGCGCCATAATAACCACGGCGGAGGAGGACGGAGACCACTTCATCCTCAACGGGCGCAAAACCTTTATAACCATGGGACCGGCCTGCGATTTTGCGACCGTTTTTGCACAGGTCCCGCAGGCCGGCGGAAAAAAGGCGCTCTCCGCCTTTATAGTCGAGGCCGGATGGGAAGGCTTCTCCAAAGGAAAGAGAGAGGATAAGCTCGGTATCCACGCTTCCGGTACCTGCGACCTTATCTTTGACAATGTCCGCGTTCCGCGGGAAAACCTGATCGGCAATGTCGGCGACGGCTGGAAGATAGCCTCCGCCGGACTCAGCACCGGCAGGATCAATGTTGCAACACAGTCTCTCGGCGGGGCACAGGGCTGCCTTGACGAGGCGATAAAATATGCCGGCGAGCGTGTTCAGTTCGGAAAGCCCATCGGGCAGTTCCAGAACACAAAGTTCAAGATCGCGGATATGGCCGCTCGCACCGAAGCCGGCCGCCAGCTCATTTACAGCGCGGCTCAGGGCATCGACCGCGGCGAAAACGTTCTCCAGCAGGCTTCCATGGCGAAGTATTATATGTCCGAGGTCGCAAATGACGTCGCTTATAAATGCCTGCAGATCCACGGAGGTTATGGATTCATGCATGGTTTTGCGATAGAGCGCTTCTACCGCGATCTGCGTATCATGCCGCTGTATGAAGGTACCAGCGAGGTTCAGCTGATGGTCATCGCCAATGCGCTGATGAAGAAGTGAGAAAGGAAGTCTGGATATGAGAATTCTTGTCTGTGCAAAGCAGGTTCCCAATACGAACAACGTTAAGATAGACCCCGTCAAGGGTACGCTCATCCGCGACGGCGTTGAGAGCATACTCAACCCCGACGACGCAAACGCGCTGGAAGAGGCTCTGCGCATAAAGGAGGAGAACCCCGGAACGACCGTCGCCGTTCTCTCCATGGGACCGTTCCAGGCCGATATAATGCTGCGCGAGTGCCTGGCAATGGGCGCGGACGAGGCGATACTGCTCTCCGACCGTGCCTTTGCCGGCGCCGACACATGGGCTACTTCGAATGCGCTGGCGGCGGCCATACGCCGGTACGGCCCCGTAGATATTGTCTTTTGCGGACGGCAGGCGATCGACGGTGACACCGCACAGGTCGGGCCGCAGATCGCGGAGCGCCTTGGAATACCGCAGGTAACATACGTCCAGAAGGTGGATGTGGATGGGGACACGCTGACCGTCGAGCGCAAGCTTGAGGACGGATATCAGCTCATCGAGGTCAAAACTCCCGTTCTGCTCTCCGCTGTCAAGGAACTCAACACACCGAGATACATGAGTGTTTCCGGCATTTTTGACGCATATGAAGAGGATGTGACCGTCTGGAGCGTCAAGGACGTGCCCGTTGACCCCGCACAGGTCGGCCTGGACGCCTCTCCCGACAAGGTGCTGCGCTCGTTCACTCCCGCGCCGAAGGGCGCCGGAACCATGTTCCGCGGCACGCCCAGGGAGATGGCCTCCGAGCTTATCTCCGCAATGACTGAAAAGCACATAGTTTGAGGAGGAGATAAAGATGGCAGTTTATGTTATTGAAGATAAATGCAAGGGCTGTACTCTGTGTACAAGGTCCTGCCCGTACGGCGCCATTACAATGGACGGCGGCAAGGCGAAGATAGGCTCCGCCTGCATCGGCTGCGGCTCCTGCCTCAGCGTGTGCAAATTCGGCGCGCTCCAGTCCGACGCAGAGGAAAACGGCAAAAAGAACTTCAGCGATTATAAGGATGTGTGGGTGTTTGCCGAGCAGCGCGAGGGCGCGCTCAGCCCCGTCGTTGCAGAGCTTCTTGGCGAGGGGCGCAAGCTCGCGAGCGAACTTGGCTGCCGCTTGTGCGCACTGCTCTGCGGCAATGGTACGGATTCGATGGTGAAAGAGCTTGGCGCATACGGCGCGGATGTGGTCTATGTTGCCGACAGGCCCGAGCTTGAGATATACACCACCGACGGCTATGCAAAGGTAGTCAGCGAAGCGATAGAGAAATATAAGCCCGAAATAGTTCTGTACGGTGCGACGTATATCGGACGCGACCTGGCGCCGCGCATCGCCGTCAAGGTCAATACCGGACTGACAGCAGACTGCACGGGGCTCGATATAGATCCCGAAACTCATGAGCTGCACCAGACCCGCCCCGCATTCGGCGGCAACCTGATGGCAACCATCATAACCCCCAATCATCGTCCGCAGATGGCGACCGTCCGCCGCGGCGTTATGCAGAAGGCGGCGTATGACGCCGAGCACAAGTTCGAGACGGTGAAGCTTGACACAATGTTTGCGGAGGATGATATCCGCACGAAGATACTCAAGGTCGTGAAGGATGTCGGAGAGACTGTCTCCCTGACCGACGCCGATATCATCGTGTCCGGCGGCCGCGGTCTCGGCTCCGCAGAGGGCTTCGATCTCATCCGCGCCTTTGCAGATCAGCTCGGCGCTGCTGTCGGCGCTTCCCGCGCCGCCGTTGACGCGGGCTGGATAGACAATGCCTATCAGGTCGGACAGACGGGAACCACCGTCAAGCCGAAGATATACATCGCCTGCGGAATATCCGGCGCCATACAGCATCTGGCCGGAATGCAGACCTCCAACACTATCATTGCGATCAACAAGAATCCCGACGCACCGATCTTCAAGGTTGCGGATTATGGTCTTGTCGGAGACCTGTATCAGGTTATCCCGGTGCTTATGGAAGCCTGGCCCAAGGCTGAGTGACTCAAATAGCATAACATATAATAATATCCGGAGCCTGTGCTTGCGCAGACTCCGGATATTTGTGGGTTGTTATGCAGTTATGGCTGTGCGGCAGCGGTCACTCGCAAAGCTCCAGACCGTCCCCGAGGGCATAGTCCCCATCGACATTCATCATCGGCCGGACGCCGACGATGTCGTTATGTGCCAGCGCATAGGAAAATGCGCCGTTGGCGCTCATGACGCGGACGAGATATGCATAGGCCAGATGCGGCGTGCGTGTCCAGTACCACCAGCTGTATTTGGGGTCAAATATCTGCGGCGCTCCGAGGGGGGCGCTGCCGCGCTTGCCGAAGTCCCATCCGGGGTTCCAGCTGCGGCCGAAAATGCTCATCTGATACTCGGTGGGTTTTGCCTTGAGGTGGGCGCGGCCCTCAAAAAGCGGAAGCGCGGAGCCATCCTCAATACCGGATTCGCCGCCGAAACCGATCTCGGTGCGGCTGGGCAGAAAAACGCGGGCCTTGACGGTACGGACCTCGCCCTGCTCCTTGCGCGTACGGAAGAGCGTTGGAACTTCGCTCTCGAGAATGGCGGCCTCGAAGTGCGGGTCAAGCTCTCTCAGAAAGCCGTTTGCATCGGCGTTCGGCTGCTCGTCATAGCGCAGAAAGCCGCGGCGCGGCGGCTGGTCAAGCTCGTGGCTGGGCTTATACCAGAACTGCTCGCCCGAATTGAGCCAGGCGTTTATGTTGGAAAGAGCGTAGTCGTTGCGGCCGTATTTGCCGGTAGCCTCGAAATAATTCTGCTTTTTGCCGCAGGGTTCCGCAGCGTCGAAGCAGGCGCAGCGTATAACGTCGCGGGAGACGAGCGTAGTTCCCTTGTATCCGGGATGCTCCTGTGCCGCGACGAGAAAAACGAGCTTTGAGCGCTGCTCGACGACCTCGGTGCCGACAGCCAGTTCCTTGAGCTTGGTCATGTTACCGCACCTCCGTATTCTTCTGTCTGGGTATGCGCTGGCACAGCGGCTTGCTGTGGTCCATCGGATAGCTGCCGTCCTCCGGCTCCTCGATCTCGTGCGGCTCTTCGCTGCCGTTGACCTGGCAGAGCTCGCGGTGATGCCGGACGCAGATCTTACAGAAACCGTGCTGCGGGCAGGTGCGCGTCGGACAGGGACACTCGGGGTTATACCTGAGATCCTCTTCTATGTATGTCTCGGTTATTTCCAGACCGGGCTCGGTTTCGCTGAGTCCAAACTCCTTTAGCATTGGCCATACCTCACTTTGTTTATTGTGTACCATCGGATGACAAGGGCAGACGCGGTTTTGACGGGCAGAAATGCGCCCATACGGCGTCAAGCCCCTTGACAATACGGAAAGTATTCTCTGCGGGCCTTTCCTTGTCTGGACGTATTTCTGCACCGGCAAAACTGCCTGCACCTGACAGGAATGTATTTTCGAGTGATTTTTGGCTTTTGAGCCGCAGGTGGGCTTACGCCCACCAAGACGAAAAGGACAAAAAGCGCCGGAAAGACGCGCTGTCAGGCGTGTTTGCCCTTGTCAACCGATGGTATCCATTATAAAGAAAAAAACGCCCGCGGTCAAGATGACCACAGGCGTTTTGACGTTATTCCCGGCGAATGCCGGATCGCCGGCTCTGCCGTTTATGTCAGAACTCTTTTTTGAGACTTCTCGTGAAGAGCTGTGATATCTCAGTGTGCAGATCCGCGCCCTCATAAAGACAGCGGTAGATAGCCAGACTTATCGGAAGCTCAACGCCGTATCTATTGCCAAGGTCGACCATTGCCGGAACGGTGTAGTAGCCCTCGGCCAGCTTGTCGAATTTTTCGCCGCGCGCGAACATTTCGCCGAAGCGCCGGTTGTGGCTGTGCTCGGAAAAGACGGTGGCTTCGTAATCGCCGAGGTGGCACAGACCGTAGGCGGAGAGCTCGTTCCCGCCCATTGCGGAGATGAGACGCGCGACTTCGCGTGTGCCGCGGGACATCAGAGCACCCTTGAGCGAGGTCCGACCGAGTCCGTCCAGAGCTCCGGCGGCGATGCCGACAACATTTTTCGCCGCGGCGCCGATCTCGTTTCCTATCATATCGTTGCCGTAATAAAAACGGATGAGAGGTCCGGAGAATGAGGAAATGAGACGTTCCTTGACGTCGTCCTCCTCAGAGTCGATTACCATGCAGTTGGGGATGCCGCGGCAGAATTCCTGAACGTGTCCGGGCCCAAGCCAGACTGCAACGTGGCTGGACGGATCCATGGCTCCCGCGACGATCTCGGACAGGCGGCGGCCCGTGCCGATCTCGATGCCCTTCATGCAGAGCACAAAGCAGCGCCCGCGAAGATCGAACGGCCGAAGCTCTTCCATAAGTCCGGAAAGTCCCTGCGAGTTTATGGAGATTACGATCGTTTCCGAATCCGCGACGGCCTGTGACAGGTCGGTGACAAGGTGGACGCTCTCCGGCAGGGTCAGATAGTCATTGCTGCGGCTGTCGATAAAGCGGCGCATATGGGTGGAATTCTCTCTGCCGTAGAGAGAAACACGATGACCTATCTTATTAAGATACCACGCGATAAAACTGCCCCAGCGCCCGCAGCCGATAACTGTTATATCCATTTCTTATCAAAAGCCGAGATTAAGTCCGCCGGTGAACTTGGACATGCTGTTTGCCGCCTCGTTTTCCGCCTTGCGGAGAGCCTCGTTGACGGCTGCGACAATAAGGTCCTGGAGCATTTCGACATCCTCGGGATCAACTGCCTCGGGGTCGATTGCCAGCGAGTTCAGCTCGCGCTTGCCGCTCACCGTTGCGGTGACAACGCCTCCGCCGGAGGTCGCGGTATATACGGTCTCCTCAAGCTGCTGCTGCATTTTGAGTATTTCCTGCTGCATTTTCTGCGCCTGGCGCATCATATTTGCCTGGTTCATACCGCCGGGCATTCCTCTGAATCCACCTTTAGCCATAAGTTGGTTCCTCCTGTTATGTGAAAAAATAGTTATTCAAATTTGACGTTGCCAAACTTCCCGAGCAGGTCGAGATCTCCGACCGGGGTCGATTCGGCCGGGCTGCCCTCAACAACGTTGAGCTTTACGTTTCCGCCCGAAAGCTCCGATGCGGCTGAGCGTATTTTTTCCTGGAGCGGAGCTGCCGTCAGCATGCGCATTGCAAAAGCGTTCTTTGCGTAGATCGTAAGCTCGCCGCCGCGGAATACGCCGTCGGAGTGATAGTTGTCGCTGATGATGTTGTATTCGCCGACGCCGACCTTTCCACGCAGCTTTGCAATGACCTCGGCCCAGGTCGGGCCGGCGCTTCCGGAGGACGCGGCAGGATAGGGTTCGTCCTCGGGTCCGGGGCCGGCAAAGGCGGGGGGAGCGGACACCGGGGGCGCGTCGCTGTCGTCAAAGGGCGGCACCTCGTCAAAAGGCGGCGCTTCATCCACGCGAGCTGGCGTCTCTTTTCTGACGGCGGCAGGAGCAGGGGGGACGGGCAGATCGCCTATGCCGCTCATCTGCTGCTCCAATATGGATATTCTTGAAAGTATGTTATCCGTATTGTCGCTTAAAGCGGGCTCACACATGCGGATGATGCACAGTTCGGCCGCGGTGCGCGGGGTATGACCGGAGCGTATGCCGGAAAGCGCGGACTGTATCGTATTGAGATGAGCAAACAGCTGCTCACGGGTAAAAAGGGCGGCCATTTCGCGGAGAGCCGCGTCATCGTAACCCCCGGAGAGAAGCTCATGCCCGTTCTGCGGCGCCAGTCCGCTCATGAGAACATCGCGCAAAAGCCCGGACAGTTCGCCGAGAAGCGCCGACGGATCCTTGCCGTCCTGCCAAAGCCCGGAGAAAAGGCCGAGCGCCTCTGCCGTTTTGCCTCGGGAGATAAGGCGCAGAAGTTCTGACGTCCGGCTGTTGCCGGAAAGTCCCATTGCGGAGAGGACCTCTTCCGTCCCTATATGCTCGCTTGCGGAGCACTGGTCGAGAAGGGAGATGGCGTCGCGCATTCCGCCGTCCGCCAGCCGTGCGAGAAGCGCGGCGGCGTCCGGCGTCAGGTCAAAGCCCTCACTGTCGGATATTTTCTGGAGGCGCTGAGCGATAAGCTTGCTGTCGATGCGCTTGAAGCTGTGCCGCTGGCAGCGTGAGAGGATCGTTGCGGGAACTTTTTGAAGTTCGGTCGTTGCGAGAATGAACATCAGGTGTTCCGGCGGTTCCTCGAGTATTTTCAGCAGCGCATTGAAAGCGGGGGTCGAGAGCATATGCACCTCGTCGATGATATAAACGCGCTTTTTTACGACGGCAGGGCTGAATATGGCCTCGTCACGCAGTGCACGGACGTTGTCCACACCGTTATTGGAGGCGGCGTCAAGCTCGACGACGTCCAGTATCGAGCCGTCCTCGATGCCGAGACAGGATGGGCAGGCGTTGCAGGGGTTGCCGTTGACCGGGTGTTCACAGTTGACCGCGCGTGAAAGAATTTTAGCACAGGTCGTTTTGCCTGTGCCGCGCGTTCCGATAAAAAGGTAAGCGTGGCTCAGCCTTCCGGAAGCTATTTGTTTTTTCAGAGTCTCGGTTATGTGCGCCTGTCCGACAACATCGTCAAAGGTCCTCGGGCGCCATTTGCGATAGAGAGCCTGATACATTTTGATTACCCCATTATACGTTCAGGCCGGCGGGAGCGCCGCTCCTGCCGCCCGACGGCCGTTTCGATGCTTTTCGCTTTTTTTGCTTTGGTGTGCAGACGGCACGCCGGCGTCAAAAAGCCGAAAATCACAAGTACGGCTCAGAGCAAGACTGCACACCTTTCTTCGAACAGACCGGTATGTCCGTTACCGGAGCAGCCTGCTCAGACCCGGCACCCTCGCGGCACACGATGGTTCTCGCTTAATGCTGCTCGGTTCCCCGCCTGACATGGTTCACGAGGCACCGTTGCGCGAGACCGGGTCGTCAACGCCGCTTACTTCGGGCAGACGTCACA
>CAKSWM010000029.1 GCA_934511545.1 uncultured Oscillospiraceae bacterium
GTCGTGCACCCCGTCGGTGTCGGGCCCGGCAACGCCGGTTATGCCGATGCCGAAGTCGGAGGCAAGCTTTTCCCGCACGTTCCTCGCCAGAAGCTCCGCGACCTCCGTGCAGACAGCGGTCTTTTCCTCAATAAGCTCCGCAGGCACGCCGAGCAGCCATATCTTTGCATCGTTTGTATATACGGTAACGCCGCCGCGGAATACCGCCGAAACCCCCGGCAGGTCGGTCATGCGCTTGGCCAGCAGTCCTCCGGTGCAGCTCTCGGCCGCCGCGAGGGTAAGCCCCTTTTCCTCCAGCAGGGAAAACACCGTCTCCTCAAGGCTTTCCACGTCCACACCGTAGATAATGCCGCCCAGTATCCCGCGCACGCGCCCGATAACGGGCTCCATCAGCTTCTCCGCCTCCTCGGCGGAGCGCGCCTTTGCCGTTACGCGCAGCATGACCTCTCCCTCCTTGGCATAGGGCGCGAGAGTCGGGTTCTGAAGCTCGTTCATCATATCGCGCAGCTTCGCTTCGACCGCGCTTTCGCCCTCGCCGAAAATGCGCAGACTGTGCGAGACGATCACGCTGTCCGAAAGTGAGCGGAGATACGGCATCGCGCGGCAGCGGAACATCGCGTTGCACTCGCGCGGAGGTCCCGGCAGCATAATAACGCGCACGCCGTCTTTTTCAAATGCGCATCCCGGAGCCGTGCCCCAGTCGTTTTTGAAAACCGTGCAGCCCACGGGCAGGTAAGCCTGCTGAAGATTGTTTTCCGTCATGCGCAGACCCCTGCGCGTCCGGAAGTATTCGCGGATGTTTTCGGCAGAGGGCTCGTCAAAATACAGCTCCAGCCCAAAGGCGGAGGCAAGCACCTGCTTTGTCAGATCGTCACAGGTGGGGCCGAGCCCCCCGGTCGTTATAATGAGATCGGCGCGCTCCCGCGCGGCCCCTACCGCCTTTGTCAGGCGCTCCGGGTTGTCGCCCACGACGGTGTGCCAATAGACGTTTATGCCCAGTTCCGACAGCATCACGGAAATATCGCGTGCGTCGGTGTTTGTTATGTTGCCGAGCAGAAGCTCGGTCCCGACGGAAAGTATCTCTGCATTCATTTAATATCAGCTCCAGATCAGAAATCCAGACGTATGCGCTCGATGCCGTCGAAAGCCTCCTGGACCAGCGCCTCAACGTCGAGCACGGACTCCGCGCGCTCAACCTCGTCGAGATGCGGCCTTGTCTTGGGGTGGCGCGGCGTGAACACCGTGCAGCAGTCCTCGTAAGGCAGTATGGAGGTGTCGAAGGTGCCGATCTTACGCGCGTATGAAACGATATCCGTCTTGTCGAACCCGACGAGCGGACGCAGCACCGGCAGCGTAACGCAGCTTTCGGTAACGGCCATGGCCTCCATCGTCTGGCTGGCGACCTGACCGAGGTTCTCTCCCGTCACGAGCGCTTTGGCATCGTTATACCGGGCGATCTTTTCCGCAATGCGCATCATAAAGCGGCGCATGATGAGCGTGAAAAACTCCTCAGGACATTTTTTGCGTATCTCCTCCTGAATATGCGTGAAGGGCACGACCTCCAGCGTCATCCGGCCGCACCAGCCCGTAAGGATCTGCGCAAGCTCGATGACCTTTTCCTTCGCCTGTTCGGAAGTATAGGGGAAGGAGAAAAAGTGGACGGGTATCATGTGAACGCCGCGTTTGGCTATCATATATGTCGAAACGGGGCTGTCTATTCCTCCGGAGAGCAGCGTCACGGCGGTGCCGTTGCTTCCGACGGGCATACCTCCGGCGCCGGGAACGGGATTCGCGTGGACGTATGCCGCCGTGTCGCGTATCTCGACGTGTACTGTTATCCCCGGCTTGTGCACATCGACGGGCGTTTCCGGGAAGGCGTCGGCCAGCTCTCCGCCTACCTGCTGGGATATCTGTATCGAGGTCATGGGAAAGCTCTTGTCCGAGCGCTTGGATTCTACCTTGAAGCTTCCGGCGGCGCTGATCTCCGCGCCGAGGTAATCCTTCGCTTTTTCAACGATGGCTTCGATATTCTTCTCACAGGCGGCGGCGCGGGAGAGCGCGACTACGCCGAAAACCTTTTTCAGGACTTCAAACGCCCCGTCCATATCGCAGCCGTCGTTCTTCGGCTCGACGTAGATCGTGGACTGCATGAGATATACGTTGAATTCGCCGCAGCGCTGCACGCGGCGCTTTATATTGGAGACGAGCCGCTGCTCAAAGGAGCGCTTGTTCGCGCCCTTGAGCACGATCTCGCCGAGCTTGAGCAGAAACATGTCATTCATGGATCATATCCTCCGTTTATTGTTTTGAAATAATATTATATAGCATTTTTATTTTGCGGGCAAGTGCTCCGCGGCGGCGCAGCCGCTTTTATTTTTGCGCCGCCGCAGAAACGGAAAGATCTCCGCATGGTCATACCATGCGGAGATCTCATCTCTGTGGTTCGTTTCCCTTCCGCGTCAATACAGCGCCATATAATTGTACGTGCAGTCGGAAAGGTTCAGCTGATACCGCACCCCGGATGAGGAATACCAGCTTATCGTATTGCCGGAATAGATCGCCTGAAGGGGATACACTTCGGTGCCGTCGCTGGAATAGGTCATCATAACCGGGTATTTCGCGCCCCAGATAATAACGCAGGTGCCATAGCCTCCGCCCGTGTTGCTGCCCATACACTGTATGATGACCACCTTGGGCGTGTGGTCAAAGGTCAGGCTGTTGCTGTCGCTGAAGCCATATACTCCTGTGCCGATATAGCTTCCGGTCATGGCTCTCATGCAGGAGGATACGGCCGCATCGATGGCGGCGTTGTCCGCGTTGAAATCCTCGCGTTTGAATTCATCCGTCGAAAGCCATTGGGACAGTCCGATGTTCTCTGTGTGATTGCTGGACATAATGCATCATATCTCCTTTGCTGTTTAATGATCCCTCTGCAAATACCCCGCCGGCGGGAAAAACTTGCACGGACGCGGACAAGCAAAATTATGCAAAGCGCTCAAAATCGAAAGCCGCTCCCACCCGTTTGGGTAGTTGAGTGGAGCATGGCGCAGTGATAGAATCACAATAACGGATAAGTAAATTAAGTACATAAGGAGGAATCTCAATGCAATATACAGTTCTTTCGCCGTGGGCGGCGTCCGAGGCACAGCAGCCGCGGTCTCTCTCCCCGCGTCTTGACACTCTCGCCGGAAAGACCATCGGCCTGTATGCCCATTTCAAGGGACACGCGCTGAAGATACTCGACGAGGTCGAAACCGCGCTGCGCGCACGTTATCCCGACATAAAGTTCAGCCGCTACCAGTATCTCAAAGAGATCACCGAGATAATCGACGACCCCGTGTATTCCGCGGAGGCGGAAGCCTGGTGCGCCGGCTGCGACGGCATCATAACCGCTTACGGCGATGCCGGATCCTGCTCAATGTACCTTGCCAAGAACGCGGCGTTCTTCGAGCGCCACGGCAAGCCCACCGTCGATCTCATCTGCGACAGCTTTGTCAATTCCACAAAGCGCGGCGTCGCCTCTCAGGGTGTGCCCGGTCTGCGCTTTGTCCCGATGGCCTTCGCGGACCTCTCCGGCGAGCGCGTCATCGACCGTGCCCTGCTCGACCGCGTCGTCGTTCCCGAGATCCAGAAGCACCTCGACGACATCATAAACGGGCTGACCGCCCCTCTGAGCGAAGAGGAGGCCAACCCCGTCAAGCGCGAGGACTATTCGTCCTTCACCTTCACCGGAACGCTTTCCGAGATCTGCGATAAATACTATGAGCTGGGCTGGACCACCGGTCTGCCCATCAATCCCCCGACCCGCGAGGCGGTGGACGAGATGCTCAAGGGCACCGATCTGCCCGCAGATCATGTCCTCGGCCGCATCCCTCCGATGAACGGCATCGCGACGGTCGAAAAGGTCGCGATAAACGCCGTCATGGCCGGCTGCCTGCCTACATATATGCCGATACTCATAGCCGCAGTCAGGGGCATGCTCGCGCCCAACATCCAGCTCCCGGGCTGGACCTGCTCCAACGCAAACTGGATGCCGACGATCATCGTCAACGGCAGAGCGGCAAAGGATATCGGGATGCACTCCGGCCGCGCCATCCTCAGCCCCTATTACAAGCCCAACGCCGCTATCCCCCGCGCGCTGAGCTATATCACGATGAATATCGGCGGCGTACGCCAGGGCATGGAGGATATGTCCGCAATGGGCTCCGTCGGGCGCATGGGCATCTGCTTTGCCGAAAACGAGGATGACAGCCCCTGGGAGCCGCTTCAGACCCGCTACGGCTTCACAAAAGAGGATTCCACCGTCACAATGTTCTGGCCCGCCGACGTCCAGACTCTGGGCGGCGGTCTCGGCGGATGCTCGACGGTCGAGGGCTTCCTCGATGCGATGTGCCATCTGCGCACCTTCGGCTGGTTCACGGGCGCCGTCATCATCCTCTCGCCGCAGGTGGCAAGGATGTTTGCCGAAGCCGGGTGGGATCAGCAGCGCATCCTGAACTATGTCGTCGAATATAACCGCGTTCCCGGCGACGAGTGGAACCTGCGCTGGATGGTGGAGAGCCACCACACGCCGCGCGAGGGCGGCATCAATATCGACCTGCCGTTCGACGGAAGCTATTCGACCCGCCGTTTCTGGAACGACGAGCACATGTTCGTCGTTGTCGCGGGAGAGCAGTGGGGCGCCGCCATCACCGGAGGCGGAGGCCACGGCGGCCCGTCGTGCACAAAAATCGAGCTGCCGGAAAACTGGGACGCTCTTGTCGAGAAATACAGTCACGTCAAGGCTCATTACCTTGACTATTAAAAATAAGAGAAAGGAACGAGCAAAATGACACTTGAAGAACTCGCCGCAAAAGTTGAACAGCTTGAAAAGGATCTCGAGCGCGAAAAGGCGATCAACGAGATCCAGAAGCTCATGGGCCGCTATGAAGTCGTGCACAACCCGCTGACCATGTGGCGCACCGCCGAGGACTGTTTTGCCCTGACAATGCCCGACGTCTCCATGGAGGTCTCCGACTGGGGCGTATGGGTCGGCGCCGAGGCCGTTACATATCTGTTCGGCACCGTCATGAAGGAGGAGCCCATCGGCACCATGTTCATCCACACCCTCGCCACTCCGATCATCGAGGTCGCGGGCGACGGCCAGACCGCAAAGGGAACATGGCATTCCCCCGGCTTCGAGACCCAGATCGGTTCGGACAAGGTCCCCCACGGCTTCTGGTGCTGGGGCAGCTATTCCGTTGACTTCATCAAGGAAAACGGAGTCTGGAAAATATGGCACATGAAGTGGTGGCGCACCTTCCGCTGCGACTATTACAAGAGCTGGACGGACTGCTGGCAGGGCATCATGACCGGTCCTCCGAAGGTCCACAATTTCAAGACCGAGCCCATCACCTTCTTCCACCCCTACGACACCGTCACCGCCCGCGAGCCGTTCCCCGTAAACCCGAAGCCCTACGAGACCTACGAGGGAAAGATGGAGGACTGGACAATGGCAGAGTTCAAGGAGTATTTCCCCGATATGACCCCGACCTCCGCCTTCGAGTTTGCCCACGGCAAAAAGCCCGGCACCGCGGACCCGACTACCAACCCCTCCGCATTCATGTAATAGCGGCGGACCGCATCCTTCTGTTTCCCGGCATAATACAAAAAGCCCTGTAAAACAGGGCTTTTTGTATTTTCTCCCATCTCTCCCCGGCGCGGCCCCTCCGGTTCCTTCCCGGCATATTCGTGAATATTCATAAATAGAATACCCCCGGACAGGGCTGGAGCAGACAGGTTATTACAAACTAACCGGAAACGCATTTTTTTCGTCCGAAGCTCTTGACAGCAAACGGTCAGCGGTGGTAAACTTACTGCGATTTAAAGGTTAGCTTTCGCTAACCATATATTTTGTAGTTCTGTTAGTTATACCTAACCAAAAAGAAAGGTGGGTTGGTATGATGCCGCTGACGATGGCGAAAGCGGGAGAAACCGTTACCATACGCAAGATCACCGGCAAGGACGAGGTGCGTCAACACCTGGCAGAGCTTGGCTTTGTGGTGGGCGGTGACGTAACGGTTGTGAATCAGATCGCCGGAAACCTGATTTTACAGGTAAAATGCAGCCGTATCGCGCTGGATAAGACCATGGCAAACCGTATTATGATTTGAGGAGGACAGTAAATATGAAGACATTGAAGGATGCCAAGGTGGGAGAAACCGTCACCGTGGCCCGTCTCCACGGAGAAGGGCCGGTAAAACGCCGCATCATGGACATGGGCATCACCAGGGGCGTTGAGATCTACGTCCGCAAGGTGGCCCCTCTGGGCGACCCCATGGAGCTTAACGTGCGCGGCTATGAGCTCAGTGTGCGCAAAGCGGACGCGGAAATGATCGAGGTTCAGTAAAACCGGGGCGGTGCGGTACCGCCTGTGATGATTTTGATTGCGAGTTAGCTATATCTAACCCTCTTTGAAAGGAGAAGAAAAATGGATATTAAAATCGCGCTGGCGGGCAACCCGAACTGCGGCAAAACGACCCTGTTCAATGCCCTGACCGGCTCCAACCAGTACGTCGGCAACTGGCCCGGCGTCACCGTGGAAAAGAAAGAGGGCAAACTGAAGGGTCATAAAAACGTGGTCATTCAGGATCTGCCCGGAATTTACTCTCTGTCTCCCTACACTCTGGAAGAAGTTGTCGCCCGAAGCTATCTGGTGAACGAAAAGCCCGATGTCATTCTGAACATCGTGGACGGCACCAACATCGAGCGCAACCTTTATCTTACCACCCAGCTGATCGAGCTGGGCCTGCCCGTTGTCGTTGCCGTCAATATGATCGACCTCGTTCGTAAAAACGGCGATACCATCGATCTTGCCAAGCTGGGCAAAGCTCTCGGCTGCGAAGTCGTGGAGATGAGCGCTCTCAAGGGCGAGGGCGGCATGGCCGCCGCCGAAAAGGCGATCGCTCTGGCCGGCGCACACAAGACAACGGAGCTGCCTCATGTGTTCACCGGCAGCGTCGAGCACGCTCTGGCCCATATCGAGGAGTCGATCCAGGGCAAGGTGGACGACGGCTACCTCCGCTGGTATGCCATCAAGATCTTCGAGCGCGACGAGAAGGTTCTTGAGGACCTGAAGCTCGACAAGGCTCTTGCCGAACACCTAGAAGAACATATCGCCGACTGTGAAAAAGAACTGGACGATGACGCCGAGAGCATCATCACCAACCAGCGTTACGCCTATATCAGCGGCGTCGTTTCCAAGGCGGTCAGGAAAAAGGCCCCCAAGGGAAACCTTTCTATTTCCGACAAGATAGACCGTATCGTCACCAACCGTATTCTCGCTCTGCCCATCTTTGCAGTCATCATGCTGCTGATCTACTCCATCGCCATGGGCACCTCCATCGCCGACGGCGGCTGGGCAATAGGCACCTTCGGCACGGACTGGGCCAACGATGTTCTCTTCGGCGAGTTCATCCCCGGCCTCTTTGACAAGCTCCTCGGCGCACTCGGCGTCTCCGGCTGGCTGTACGGCCTCATCATGGACGGCATCGTGGCCGGCGTCGGCGCGGTGCTCGGCTTCGTGCCTCAGATGCTGGTCCTGTTCTTCCTGCTGGCTATCCTTGAGGATGTTGGCTACATGGCCCGTGTCGCCTTTATCATGGACCGTATCTTCCGCCGTTTCGGCCTGTCCGGCAAGAGCTTCATCCCGATGCTCGTCGCCACCGGCTGCGGCGTTCCCGGCATCATGGCCTCCCGTACCATCGAGCAGGACCGTGACCGTAAAATGACCATCATGACCACCGGCTTCATCCCCTGCGGCGCAAAGATGCCCATCATCGGCCTGTTCGCCGGCGCTCTGTTCGGCGATTCCCCCTGGGTCGCGACCTCCGCTTTCTTCATCGGCATCGCCGCCGTCATAATTTCCGGTATCATACTCAAGAAGTTCAAGGCCTTTGCCGGCGAGCCCGCTCCCTTCGTTATGGAGCTGCCCGCATATCACGCTCCTTCCATGGGCAACGTCCTGCGTGCCACTTGGGAGCGCGGCTGGTCCTTCATCAAGCGTGCCGGCACCATAATCCTTCTCTCCTCCATCATCCTCTGGTTCCTCCAGGGCTACGGCGTCGTGGACGGCGTATTCCAGGCAGTCGAGGATAACAACGACTCCCTGCTTGCCGTGGTCGGCAACGCCATCTCCTGGATCTTCTATCCTCTGGGCTGGGTCGGCGAAATGGCCTGGAAGGCGACCGTCGCCACCATCACCGGCCTTATCGCCAAGGAAGAGGTCGTCAATACCTTCGGCGTTCTGTTCCACTATGCCGGCGAGATGAGCGAAAACGGCAACGAGATCTGGCCCATGGTCGCCGAGTGCTTCACTCCGCTCACCGCTTACAGCTTCATGATCTTCAACCTCCTGTGCGCACCGTGCTTTGCCGCTATGGGCGCCATCAAGCGCGAGATGAACAATGTCAAGTGGACTCTGGGCGCTATCGGCTATATGTGCGGCTTCGCCTATGTCATTTCCATGATCGTCTACCAGCTGGGCGGACTCATCACCGGCGAGGCTTCCTTCGGCCTGTGGACCGTGATAGCTTTCGTCGCTCTGGCCGCTATCATCTACCTGCTGTTCCGCAAGGGTTATCATGACGATCACGAGATCCACAACCTGACCTCTGTGGCTGCGGCCTCGAAATAAAAGGAGGATATAAAAATGCCTGGCTTCTGGGGATATGTTATCGTGATAGCGGTATTGGCTGTCATCGTGTTCCTGGCCGCGCGTTCTCTGTGGAGATCCCACAGGTCCGGCGGGCACTGCAACGGCGACTGCTCGTCCTGCGGCGGCTGCGGCAAACATGGCGGCAAGAGCTGTCATGGCAAATGATCAAAAATAAAAGCCAATAAACCTGAAAAGGGCATTGATGTGGGAAACCGCATCAGTGCCCTTGAGCTTTTTTTATTTCTTTTCTGTTATATAATGCTCTTTTTCCACTTTCCGGAGAAGTAATAGATCCCCGCGGCGATCAGCTGCACGAGGGAAGCAAAGGGCAGCGCAAGCCCGATATGATAGAGCGAAACGCCATCTATCAGGAAGAAGAACAGCAGCACCAGCGGGACGCGCACGAGAAAAGTGGACGCAAGATTGTTCACAAGCGTGAAGCGGGTGTGGCCGCTTCCGTTTATCAGTCCGTTGATCGGGAAGACCATGCTGCACAGCAGATATTCATAGGCGTAGAAGTACAGATAATCGCAGGCGGCGGCAATGACCTCGCCGTCGCTCGTAAACAGGCGCACGGCGCTTGCCGGCGCCGCCTTGAGCCAGATGAACACGGCAACTCCGACGGCAAAGGAAAACACAACGCCGACGCGCGTGCACACCTGCGCGCGGTCATACCGGCCCGCGCCGATATTCTGCGCGACCATCGCCGCAATGGAGGACGAGAACGCCGTGCTGGGCAGCACGCCGATGTTGAAAAGCTTATCCGAAACGCCGGCCGCGGCGCTGGAAACAACGCCCATGTCGTTTACGATCGCCTCTATGATGAGGAATGATATCATGACCAGCCCCTCCTGAAGCGCAATCGGAACGCCCAGGCTGAGAAGCTTTTTCGGCTTGCCGGGGAATATACGGAAATCGTCTCGCCGGAAAGTGAAAAGGCTGTTGTTTGACCGGCGCATGAATATGATCCCGGTAATTAAGCTCAGCAGCTGGCCCAGCGTCGTCGCGATGGCCGCGCCCGCGGCGCCCAGCCCGAAACCGCCGACGAAAATCAGGTCCCCGATGATATTGAAAACGCAGGCGGCCGCCACAAAATACAGCGGACGCTTTGAATCTCCCTGTGCGCGGAGGACACAGGCAACGCAGTTGTACCCAAAGGTGAAGATGAGGCCGCCCGTACATATCCGGGTGTATGTAAGAGCCTGTGCAAAAGCCTCCTCCGGAGTGTTGAGCAGGCGCAGTATCGGCCCCGCCAGCGCAAGGAACACCGCCGTCATGCCGACGGCAACGAGGGCGTAGAGCGAGAATATCGTCGAGGCGGTCTCCTTTGCCTCCCCGTGCTCACCCGCACCCAGATACTGGCCGATCAGCACCGTTCCGCCGGTCGTAAGGCCGATGGCCAGAAAGGTTATGGTCGAAAAGACTATCGAGCCGATAGACACCGCGCTCATGGCCGCGGCGTTTGCAAAGCGGCCGACGACCAGCAGATCGACAACGCCGTAAAGCGTCTGCAAAATGCTCGAGAACAGAAACGGCAGCGTAAAGCGCAGGAGCGTCGGAACTACACGCCCCTCGGTGAGATTTCCCTTACTGTTCATTTTTCTTTCTCTCCTTCCTGTCGGGCGCCCAGCCCTCCAGCGGCAGGCGCTGCATCGCTCCGAATATTTTGCTCTTCAGATCGGGGTAATCCGCGGAAAGCGTCGTTATGAGCTGCTTGATCTCATACCGCTTGCTTCCCTTGTCCTGCGGACAGGGGTTTTCCACTATCGGCAGCTCCATCGCGGCGGCAAGACCCGCTATGCGTCCCTCTCCTGCATAGATCATCGGGCGTATCTGCCAGACGTCCGCGCGGGACATATAGGTGACCGGTTTGAAGCAGCTTATGCGCCCCTCGAACAGCAGACTCATAAGAAAGGTCTCGACCGCGTCGTCGAAATGATGCCCCAGCGCAAGCTTGTTCGCGCCGAGTTCCTTCATCGCGTCGTTGAGCGCGCCGCGGCGCATCTTCGCGCAGAGGGAGCAGGGGTTTTCCTCCTTCCTGACGTCAAATACGATCTCGCGGATATCCGTTTTAATGCATTTATATTGTATACCGAGCTGTGTGCACATCTCCGCCACGGGGGTAAAGTCCATCCCCTCGAAGCCGAGCTCCAGCGTAAGGC
>CAKSWM010000030.1 GCA_934511545.1 uncultured Oscillospiraceae bacterium
GAGTATGGGACAACCGCTATAAATATGTCAACGAGCTGCTGAAGATGGGCGCAAACATTCATGTTGACGACAAGACCGCAGTGATCGAGGGCGTTTCAAAGCTAACGGGAGCGCCGGTGGCGGCCTGCGATCTGCGTGCCGGCGCGGCGATGGTGATCGCCGGTCTCTGCGCAGAGGGAGTGACCCAGGTGGAGGATATCCACTATATCGAGCGCGGTTATCAGGATATTGTCGGCAAGCTGTCCCGTCTGGGAGCGGATATCCACATCGTATCGGAGCCGGATGAACCGGAATATTCGGACAGTCTATGCGGTTAACGACCCTTGCAAGCGGTTCATCCGGAAACTGCACGGTCGTCTCAACGGATTCCGGAAGCCTGCTCATCGACGCGGGCATATCCATGAGACGCATCAAAACGGGCCTTGCCAGACTCGGCCTTGCGCCGGAAGATCTGGGAGGAATACTCATAACGCATGAACACTCCGACCATGTTTCAGGTCTCCCGATGCTGATAAAATACTATAACATTCCGATTTTTGCCCCTCGCACGGTGGCAAACCACCTGAGGTGGTCGCTTGCGGGGGGCGAAGAGCGTCTGCGGGAGATAATTCCCGGCGAGAACACGCCCGTCTCGGGAATGACGGTGCGGGCATTCCGCACGCCGCACGATACCGACGAGAGCGTCGGATACCGTATTGAGGGCGACTGTATTTTCGCGCTGGCGACAGATATGGGCTGCGTGACGGAGGAAATACTCGGCGGTGTGATGGGGGCGGACGCGGTCGTCATAGAATCAAATCATGACGAACAGATGCTCCGATACGGAAACTATCCGTATCAGCTCAAACGGCGCATACTTTCCGACCGCGGACACCTTTCAAACGATGCGTGCGCGGTTCTTGCCCGCAAACTGGCGGAAAACGGAACGAGATACATAGTCCTCGGACATCTGAGCAGGGAAAACAACGATCCCTCCGTTGCGTTCAGGACCGTGGCCGGCGTGCTCGAGGGGCTGGACGTGAACCTGAGCGTTGCACCGGCGGCAGAGCCTCTTGACCTTGTGGTCGAAAGGAGTGTCTGCATTTGATGAACGTAAAGCTCATATGCGTGGGCAAAATGAAGGAAAAGCATTATGCCGCCGCATTCGAGGAATACAGAAAGCGCCTTGGCGCGTTTTGCCGGTTTGAGCTTACGGAAATAAGCGAAGAGCGGCTTTCGGAGTCGCCTTCGGAAAAAGAGGTATCAGCGGCGCTTGACCGCGAGGCAAACGAGATAATCCGGGCCATCCCCAAGGATGCCTTTGTCGTTACCATGTGCGTCGAGGGAAGGGAACTTGACAGTCCGGGGCTGGCGGCGCTGATGGCGGAAAAAGCGGTTTCGGGAAAAACAAAGCTCTGCTTTATCGTCGGCGGCTCGTTCGGCCTGTCGGACAGAGTAAAGGAACTGTCGCCGCTGCGGCTTTCAATGTCGCGCATGACGTTCCCGCATCATCTGGCCCGGGTCATGCTCGCCGAACAGATATATCGCGCGTTTACTATCCAAGAGGGAAGAAAGTATCATAAATAGACGTGGAGGAAGCATATATGCAGTGTCCGAAATGTAAAACGGAATGTAAGCCGGGGGAAGCGGCCTGTCCCGTCTGCGGGGAAGAGCTGAACGGGAGCGGGAAACTGCTCTGGGGGTGGTCGCCCGTCGGAAAGCTTGCGGATATGTGGCCCCGGGATGACGCCGGGGAGTTTGTAACACCCGCGTTTCTGACCCACTGCATGAGCATCGACATGAAAGACGAGATGCTCATAAATATGCTCTCGGCCTATGGTATTCCGGCTGTAAAGCAATACCCAAATGACGGGAGCTTTGGCCGCGTTATCCTTGGCATGAGCGGCGGCGGGACCGACATTTATGTTCCGCATACGCTTCTTGAGGATGCGCTCGCGCTCATAAGTGATGACTGCGAGATCGAGGAGGAAGAGTACGATGAGCTATAAATCCGAATATCAGCGCTGGCTGGACAGCCCGGTCCTTTCGGAGGCGGAGTGGAAGGAACTGGCCTCGATAGAGGGCAATGACAAGGAAATCAAAAGCCGTTTCCATGCCCCTCTGGAATTCGGCACGGCCGGCCTGCGCGGCATAATGGGCATGGGGATAAACCGGATGAACATACACGTCATACGCCAGGCAACGCAGGCTTTTGCAAACGTCATCAAAAACGAGGGCGATGATGCCGTTCGTAACGGCGTTGTGATCTGCTACGACTGCCGGAGAAACAGCGAGCTTTTCGCTCAGGAAGCCGCAAGGGTAATGGCGGGAAACGGCATACACGTGCGCATTTTCGATGCGCTGCGTCCGACGCCGGAGCTGTCGTTCGCCATAAGATACTATGGCGCGACGGCGGGAATAAACATAACCGCCAGCCATAATCCGAAGGAATATAACGGCTACAAGGTATATTGGTCGGACGGCGCGCAGCTGCCTCCCGCACACGCGGAGGCTATAGCCGCCGAGATGCGCAAAACCGATATCTTCAACGGTGCGCGCAGCGAGAGCTTCACGAAGGCGCTTGACAGCGGACTTATCGAGATGATCGGAGAAGAGACGGACAGGGCGTTTATGGATAAGGTCATGTCTCAGTCCATAGATTCCGACGTTGTAAAGCGCGTGGCGGATGATTTCCGCATTGTTTACACCCCGTTTCACGGAGCCGGATACAGGCTCGTGCCCGAGGCGCTCCACAGACTTGGCGTGAAGCACCTGTTCCCGGTCGAGGAGCAGATGGTGCTTGACGGTTCATTCCCGACGGTCGCAAGCCCGAACCCGGAAAACCCCGAGGGATTCTATCTTGCGGTCG
This sequence comes from uncultured Oscillospiraceae bacterium, assembly GCA_934511545.1. Classification (GTDB taxonomy): domain Bacteria; phylum Bacillota; class Clostridia; order Oscillospirales; family Oscillospiraceae; genus CAKSXP01. The sequence goes on from CAKSWM010000030.1 coordinate 2,849, forward strand.
ATCTTGCGCGCAAGGTCGGTTCGGATCTCATTATAGGGACGGACCCGGACTCCGACAGGGTCGGCGTTATGGTAAGGCGCGGAGAGGAATACGTTCCGATCAGCGGAAATCAGATGGGTGTGCTGCTGCTGCACTATATTATAACTGCACGGCGCGCAAAGGGAATTCTGCCGGAGAATGCGGCCCTCATCAAAACTATCGTAACGACAGAGCTTTCGCGCGAGGTAGCGGAGAAAAACGGCGTTTACGTTGAAGAGACCTTTACCGGGTTCAAGTTCATGGCGGAAAAGGTTGCGGAGTTTGAGCGCGACAAAAGTCATCAGTATATCCTTGCTTATGAGGAAAGCTATGGCTATATGATGGGCGACTATGTTCGAGACAAGGATGCGGTCACAGCCTCCATGATGATAGCCGAGATGGCCGCGCACTATTTCGAGCGCGGAATGACGCTGCTCGACGCAATGGAAGAGATATATGCCGGATATGGCCGGTTCGCTGAAAAGACGATAAACCTTGTCATGCCGGGCATTGACGGGCTTGAGAAGATGTCGGCACTGATGACGCGCCTGCGCGCAAATCCGCCGCAGAGCATAGGCGACGAGACCGTGCTGCGAATGCGTGATTATAAGACCGGAAGGGTAAGCGTTTTCGGGCTTGGTGAAGTCGGCGAGACGGAGATCCGCGGTTCGAACGTTCTGTACTTTGAGCTTGGCGGAGGAAGCAGCTTTATTGTCAGACCGAGCGGCACGGAACCGAAGATAAAGATATATATCCTTGTTCGCGGCGCGGACGAGGCCGACTGCGATAAAAAGATCGAGCGGCTTGCGGCCTATGTGGACACACTGAAACAGGAATAACACGATACGCCGGGCATCCCAGGAAACGAAAACTGGTATGCCCGGTTTTATTCTCATATGGCGTCCACACCGTGATGCAGGCCGGTTATGCAGAAAATTACCCATTCCGCTATGTTGACCGCGTGGTCGCCGATGCGTTCAAGGTATTTTGCGATCATCAGAAGGCCGAGAGCGGTTTCTCCAAAGCCGGGATCGGATACGATCATCTCTATGAGGGCGGCCTTCACCTTTTCGAAGAGCGCGTCTACCACATCGTCGTGTTCTATGACCTCGTGAGCGAGATTCGTGTCACGCTGTACGAAGGAATCGACGCTCTCGTTTACCATCTGGATAACAGCATTTGCCATTTCCGAAACGTGCGCGCAGTCGTCCGCGCTGTGACCGTCCAGCGAAGCGGTTATCTCCGCAATGTCTGCGGCCTGGTCGCCGATGCGCTCCATATCGGTCACCAGCTTCAGAGCCGCCGATATCTGACGAAGGTCGCGGGCAACAGGCTGCCGGCGCAGCAAAAGCTGGAGACACGTGGATTCAATGTCGTTTTCCATGGCGTCTATCTCGCGCTCAAGCCCTTCAACCTCCTGAGCAAGCTCTTTCTTTCCGCTTATGAGCGCACTGGCGGAAAGTGCAATGGCCTCTTCGCACAGCGAACCCATTTTGGTCATGGCTTCGTTCAGCTCGCGAAGCTCATTGTCAAATCTTATCATTTGCTGTTAAACCCTCCATACTGTATGATCCGGCGGCCTGTATTCGTGAGAGCCCGCACAATTATAAGTATGGCTGAATTCGGTCATTTCATTATTAATTACCCAATAATAAAGCGGCTGGCGTTATGTTCATAACGCCAGCCGCTCTTTATACTGTTTTGCTCACGCTGCGCAGAGCTGATGGATGTAGCGCTGCTCACGCAGCGATATCCTCCCGTCCAGGCCCACAACGCACAGGCACAGCATGATTATATCCTCTCGCAGACTTTCGTCCGCAAGTGTAAGGAATGCAAGCATTTCCTGTGTGTATAGCCTGACGGCGGCTCTGCCGTCACGGTCTTTCCGGAATGAATCTTTGACGCCTTCAAAGTCAAATTCATCACCGAATACTTTCAGGAGCGCGGGATACATGAGAAGGTATTCCCGCTCGCTGACGCGTCCATCCGCGACAACGGAACCGAGGATAAACCCGGCAAGCGTGTTCGCCGGATCAACGCCCGGTATGCTCAGCTGCTTCAGTTTTGCGAGAATAACGGCCGATTTTTTTGTCAGCAGGGCGCTCCGCTCCAGAGGCGTAAGAGTGTCAAATTCCTTGCACAGCTTTGTAAATTCAAACATTTTAATTCTCCTTTACATTGTTCCGCCCGCTCACACGGCCTTACAGGGGCAGATCCTTCTTCGTGAAACGCACGGAGCCGATAATGTATCCGACGATACCCATCGCGGCAAGAATTGCGAACTTCCAGACAAACACATTGGTGCCGTCCATGATCGAGATAACGTCGAAGAGCGAGATTATGGTGGCATAGTTGAAATAGTTCAGGCTGTCCAGACGCACGACGGAGGGGATGACGGGGCTGCCGAACAGACCGAGCATTGCGGCGACAAGCGCGAAGATGCTCAGTCCACCGCCGATAGCCATGGAGCGCTTACTTCTGTCGAACCAGCAGGAGGTAAAGAAGCACAGTCCTGAGAGAGCGAACAGGACCAGAAACGCGCCGACGTTGAGCAGGATCAGATTACCGTATGTCAGCTTGATATCCTCGGTGACAATGGACAGGCAAACACAGCCTGTCGCGGTCGTCAGACAGAACATGGCAAACAGAGAACCTATCAGATAAACCGCCTGTGTGAACACAACGGTGCTGCGTTTGGTGGAGGTGGAAAGCACATATGCCATGGAACCGCTGTCCACCTGGCCTGCGATCAGGTTGTTTGACACCATGATCATGTAGATTATGGGAAGAAGCAGTCCGGCCAGCTTGTAGAAGATCGAGCCGACGATCAGCGTGTACAGGTCAGCCTGACCGACCTCCTCCAGAGCGTCCGAAACCTCCTGCGGAAGAGCGGACAGAAGGCTTCCGGACACATCGTCCACAAGCTCCGCGGTCTTGTCCTCGACCGCTTTCTCATATGCCTCGTCGCTGGCAAATTCGCCGTTTGCCCGGCGCTCTGCAAGCAGCTCCATCTCATAGGAGAGCCTGTTGCCATAGGTGATGACGGTGGTATTGGCAAGATGCTTAATGGAATCATAGGTGTAGCCGAAGCTCTCGTATTTCTCCATGGTAACGCCGAAGGAGGACAGCTCGTTTACTATCTTCTCCACGTTGTCGGCTTCGGTCATGTTTCCGGCAAGAAACATGGAGGAACAGTCCTCCGCGCGCGCGGCGCGATAAGCGTTCCGCTCGGCACTGTTCAGATATTCGTCCGCATCTCCTGACTGAATATGTTCGATCAGGGACATGTAGTCGTATTCCTCGGGAGCCTGCTTTTCATGCTTGAGATAGAAGGAATCGTTGAACATTCCGTTGGGGTTGAGCGTATACATCACGGCGCCCAGCATTTCCTTGGCCTCGGTCGAGTCGCGCGTGTACGCGGGGTCCAGAGCAAGAGCTTTGTCATATACATATTCCTGCAGGTCGTTCGCGGCATCGGTGTAGGCAAGCGCAATGGCGTTTTCCGCGGTGGCGGGGCTTGCATCCGCCCATTCTTTCATTTCGGCGGTATACTCCTCGACGGAATCAAAAGCCGCCATGTCGGGACGTGCCGCCTGCCATTCGCCGACAGCGGCTTCAAGGCTTTTGCCGGTCTCCGTCTCAATTTCGGGCTTTGCGCTCTGCCACTGTTCCATGGCTGCTGCATACTGCTGGGGATCCGTGAGTACAGCCTGGTCCGGCATCGCGGACAGCCATGTAAGGTATGAAAGCGCATCGGTGGAATTGGCGGTGAACAGACTGTCAAAGCGGGACAAACCGTCCGATGCGTTGGCATAGTAATTCACGGCACGCTTTTCAAGTCCCGCGTCGATCTCTTTGGAAATGATCGTATCCTGAATTGAGTTTTTGACCTCGCCTATGCTTCCGTTGCCGGAGATGAGCATGACGCAGGCGAGCATAAAGCAAACTGCAAAGGTGATTATTCCCCACATGGTCCCGTTTGCCTTGCAGGATTGCTTGAAAAGTGCTTTACTGAACATGGCTTTCGTTCTCCTTTTTTGCAAATAGAATTTTTTTGAAGTGCATTTCCAATGTATAGGGCAGTTCCGAGATAAACTTTACGTCATAGCCTGCCAGCAGCTCCAAAAGAGCTGCGGTCTCATTCGCGGGGATGCGAATAGTGGCCTGATCGTACTGCGGCTGGCGGCGTATGACCTCGTAGTTTTCGCCGAGAAATCTTGTGTAGTCCGCTTCTGTGTGGAATTCGATCTTGAATTCCTTTACAGGGCGTTCGGTGATATCGCTTATGCTGCACACATCCACGATATGTCCGTCGTTTATCAATGCCACGCGGTCACAGGTGGTCTCAAGCTCCTCAAAGCTGTGACTGCTCATGAATATGGTCTTTCCCTTGGCGTGTTCCTCCCTGATGATGTCAAGGAAGGTCATGCGCATCAGAGGGTCAAGTCCCGTTGTCGGCTCATCCAGAATTATGATCGGCGCATCGTTCATCAGCGCCGCGACCAGTGCGGTTTTCTGTTTCATGCCCTTGCTCATCCGCTTCAGATTGGCGCGTGGATCGAGCTGAAGGCGCTCGATAAGCTCATTGGCATAGCTCATGTCCTTCAGTCCAAGAAAATCCGCCTGACATTTAAGAAAATCGATGCCCGTTTTCAGATCCGGAAACGCGATCTCACCTGGCACATAGCCAATGCTCCGGGCTATCTCGCTGGCGTGCTCCCACGAGGACAGTCCGTTTACGCTGACGCTGCCTGACGTCGGCTTGAGAAAGCCCAGCATATTGCGGATCGTGGTGGTCTTGCCGCTGCCGTTCGTGCCGACGAATCCGACCATCTCACCCTCTTCAATGTTCAGGTCAAGCTCGAAAATGCCGCGTCCGTCGCCGAAATCCTTGGTAAGCTTGCTGCATTCGATAACGCTCATTTCAAAGCACCTCCGAAATCTTTGTCCTCTTTGTAGAACTTGAGGAAGTAATCCTCAAGCGTTTCGCGCCGGTTGCTGAACGTGTCGACATGAGCCTTTGCCAATATGGCGATAAGCGCATTGAGGTCGCTGTCCTCAACCGACAGATAGGTTTCGCGTTCTTCCTCCCGGATCAGGTGGAAGGACGGCAGAGCGGCGGCTTTCTTCAGAAAGTCCTTTTTTGAAGCCTCGGTATTAAAGCTCACCGTATAATATTTGCGCGAGGCATGTTTCAGATCGTCCGCCACGAACTGCGACACGATTCGGCCGTCCTTTATGATGGCAATACGGTCACAGGTCGAGTCGATCTCCGAGAAGATATGGCTGGACAGCAGGATGGTCTTTCCGCGGGCTTTTTCCTCGTGAATAAACTGAATGAAGTTTTCCTGCATAACCGGGTCCAGACCACTTGTCGGTTCGTCCAGGATCAGTACATCCGGATCGGACATAAACGCCGCGACCACCGCGAGCTTACGCTTGACGCCGAGACTCATACGCTTTGTATCGCCGCACAGCACCTCGTCCTTGAGCTCGAAAAGCTTCAGCATGGAATTGAGCCGCTCCTCGTTGTGGATCTTTTGCAGGTCCTGCATCATGTGAATGAATTCCCAGCCGCTGAGCCCGGCGGGAAGCGCGATCTCTCCCGGAATATAGCCAACGTGACTAAGCACCTGTGAATAGTGCGAAAAGGTCTCCTTGCCTTCGATTTTTGTGCTTCCGCTGTCGGGCTTGGAAAAGCCCATCAGATGACGAATAGTGGTGGATTTGCCGGCACCGTTCGGTCCGAGAAACCCGAACACTTCGCCTTTGTCGACCGCAATGCTGACATCAAACACGCCGCGTCCGGAGCCGTAATCTTTTGTAAGATGCTCCACTTCTATCGTGTGCATATGTTTCCTCCTGTTCTGTGTTTTGTGAACACTGTTGACATCTTGACAATGTCGCATTATAATGAGTCCACAAACAGAAAGAAAGAACAAGAATGTAGCCAGTGTAAAAATATAAACACTGTGTGTAAAATTGTAAGGGAAACGAAAATGAAAGTTAAAAATCTCAATCGTTCATCTGCAAAGACAAAACGGCTCATAAAGAGTGTGTTTGCAGAGATGCTCTCGGAGTACAAGGAAATATCCCGGATATCGGTCAGCGAACTGTGTACCCGGGCGGACATTAGCCGAAGCACCTTTTACGCGCATTACGACGACACCTATGGTATCGCGGAGGACTATGAAAATGAGCTGATCGACCGCTTTTTTGATAACGCAAAGCTTGTGGAGGCGGTCAGCGCGGAAAAGTTTGCCGATATCTTTTTCCAGTACATCAGAGAAAACGATGAAAATTACAAATTGCTGTGCCGTTCCAATGATTTTTTGTTTGCGGCAAAAAAGCTGACGACGATCGCGATAAACAAGCTTCTTGAGCTTTGCAACCGCGACGCCCGGGTGAAGAACAAGGAATACCTTGCGCTTGATATCTCCGTATTTGTCAACGGGCTCATATGTGAGTATGTCAAATACTGCCGTGGGCTTTCCGATGTTTCGCTGGACGATCTGTATGCATACAGCAAGCTCTGGATACAGCTCTTTCTGACCAGACGGTTTGAGCCGCAGACGGGCAATACAGCCGCAGCGGCGGTATAAACAGATATATAAAAAAGAACAGCCGCAGCAGTTTTATTCTGCTGAGGCTGTTCTTTTTTGTTTGCCGATGGTGCGATCACGGCAGGACATATTTATTAACGTATCTGTTGAATTCTTCGTCAAACCCGGAATCAGCGCTTGCCTTGACGCCGTGCAGATAGCTGTGGGTGTCAAAGCTGTTTTTCTGGGTCTCGATTATGCAGACGGCGATATTTGAGCACTGGTCGGAAAGGCGCTCGATATTGTTGAGAATATCGGACAGAACGAATCCGAGCTCGATAGTGCACACACCGCGCTTGAGACGGGCGATATGACGCATACGGGCGGATTCCACGAGCTGGTCGATGACCTCCTCAAGCGGTTCGACGTGGGAAGCCAGGGCAACATCGTTTGTCGCGAAGGACCTGACGGCCATGTCCAGTATCTCCGTCAGAGCGGCGACGATAACGTCAAGCTCCGCTCTCGCGGCGTCCGAAAAATGCAGCTCCTTTTCATGCATTTCAAGTGCGCTTTCCTGAAGATTGACCGCGTGGTCTCCTATGCGCTCAAGATTTCCTATTGCGTGAAGAAGCTTGGAAACGACCCGGCTGTCGGCATCGGAAAGGGTTTTTGTCGCGACCTTGACAAGGAAAGAACCAAGCTCGTCCTCATAATGGTCAAGCTCGTCTTCAAGCTTGATGACCTCATCAACAACGGCCTGATCCCAGGTCTTGAAAAGAGACAGCGCCTTGAGGGTATTGAACTGCGCCTTGGAGGCCATGTCGATAGTGAGATTGGAGCACTCGGCAATGGCAAAGGAGGGGGAGTTGAGCAGGCGGCTGTCGAGAAGGACGCCGGATTCCGCGTCCTTTGTGTTCGGACCAAGCTTGCGGGTGAGGCTGATAAGCTGCTTTGAAAACGGCATAAGCAGGATGGTATTGAGGATATTGAAGATCGTGTGGCACAGTGCGATGCCGACGGTGTTGATGGGGGAGTCCACGAAGCTGAAATTGAAGAGCGCGTTTACACCGTAGAACAGAATACAGCAGATGATGGTGCCGATGATTTTAATGCTCAGATGCAGGACGGCAACGCGCCTTGCGTTGCGCTTGACGCCGATGGCGGAGAGCAGCGCGGTGGCACAGGTGCCGATGTTCTGACCCATGATTATGGGGATGGCCATGCCGTAGGAGATGCTGCCCGTCATGGACAGAGCCTGGAGGATACCTATGGATGCGGCGGAGGACTGGATAATTCCGGTGAATACCGTGCCGACGATTATGCCGAGGAA
>CAKSWM010000031.1 GCA_934511545.1 uncultured Oscillospiraceae bacterium
GCTGGAGGTAGAATAAATGAACATAGACTCGATCGTAAACGGCATCGTCATCGACCATATCGAGGCGGGCAAAAGCATGGAGCTTTACAGCATTCTGAACCTTGGCGAACTCGACTGCTCCGTTGCGATAATCAAGAACGCCGCAAGCCGCAAGATGGGCAAAAAGGACATCATAAAAATCGACGAGAACATCGATCTGGATCTGGATGTACTCGGTTATATCGATCCCAATATCACCGTAAACATCATCAGGGACGGAAAAAAGGTCGAAAAGCGCAACCCGGCTCTGCCGGAGCGCGTGGTAAACGTCATAAAGTGCAAAAACCCAAGGTGCATAACCTCCGTTGAGACGAAGATAGACCACGTTTTCAAGCTCACCGACCGCGAATCGCGCACCTATCGCTGCATCTACTGCGAGGCCAAAGCCGAAAAGGAATAAAATAATATCCCTCTGCAAGACCGGAAAAAATCTTGCAGAGGGATGCTTTTATTTATCAGAACGTATCGTAGGGCAGCGGCAGGCGCGGCTCGTTTTCGGGATATACGGCGTTCTTTCCATACTCCCAGAACGGCTTTTCAAGAGAGCGGTCACAGGGCATGTTCGGCGTCTCCTTCGGCCCGTCAAGCTCCTCGAGCGTGGGCAGGCCCCAACTCCGGTCCACCGGGGTCAGGAATATCGGATACAGCGTCATATGCCAGAATTTCCAGACGCCGTCCTCCTTTATGAAGTCGACCTCATATTTGCCCCAGCACCAGGTCCCCTTATCCTTTCCGGGTGCGGGCGCGGTCTCGTGTCCCGGACTTATGAAGGATGCCTTCGCGGTCATGCCGTCGGCGGCGACCTCGATGACCTCCGTATCCATGGCGTGCACCATCATGAGACCCTTGAGCATTTCCGCATCCTCCGGAATGCTGCGGTCTCCGTGCATATCGACATAGCAGCGCTTAACGCCTTCCCAGCCGTCGAATATGCCGAAGGGCATGACGAGAATGTCGTCCTCGCGCTTTGCCCAGAGCTCAACGTACTCAAGATTGCGGAACGCGGTGTGATAATAGCTGTATTTCCCCATAAGGTTGCGGCAGGCCTGCACAGCCTCCAGCCGTTCGGCTTCGTGCAGCAGCGCGGTCAGTTTTTCGGTCATTTTCCCGCCTCCTCAAAAGTCAGATTTGCCTCGGAATAGGTCCTGTACGGCAGCGGGGGCTCCGGCTCGTTTGCCGGATAGAGCTCCGTCGGCGAATAGGTCCACATGGACGCAGCCATCTCGGCCTCCCTGACAAAGCTGTAATCCTCGGGACTGGGCTGTTCGGCCTCGACCCAGCTCGTGCCGTATTCGGCCTTGAACATCGGGAAAAGCCGGAGCTTCCAGATGCGCCACTGCCCGTCGGCATCCAGGATAAAATCGACCTGATACTTGCCCCAGCACCACTCGGCGTGGGCCTCTTCGCCCTTGCCGAAGTCCGTCGGACCGCCCTCGCGCGAGACATAGGTTTCATGTCCCTGGCTGAGCCAGCAGCCGCGCGCGGTCTTTGCGTCCTCCGCGACCTCGAGCACCTCGGTGTCCATCTCGTGCATCATGACCGCTCCGCCGAGCGTTGCATATACCGCGGGATCGCTTCTGTCTCCGTGATCGCTCAGATAGCAGGCCTTAACTCCCTCAAAGCCGTGATACGATCCCCAGGGCATGACCAGCAGATCGTCGTCACGCTTCGCCCAGAGATCTATGTATTCATTGTTGCGGAACGCGGTGTGGTAATAGCTGTACTTGCCCATAAGGTTGCGGCAGGCCTCCGCGGCTTCAAGCCGGGCGAGCTTGTTTTCCAGTATCTCAAGCAGTTTTTCGTCTGTCATCATGCTCACCTCTCAAACATAGCGTTCCCACAGCGAAAGGTCCAGATCCTCGTAGTGCTCATAGGGCAGCGGAGGCTCCGGCTCGTTCGCGGGATAGACGGAATCCGGAGACCAGGACCAGTTCGGCTCCGGCAGCGGAGAATAGTTCTTGAACGGGAAGTCGGCGGCATCCATGTCCGGATGATCGATCCATGAGACATAAAAATCGGTTTTGTATATTGGCCAGAGACGCATTTTCCAGAACTTCCACTCGCCGTTTTCGTTGATAAAATCGACCTGGTACTTGCTCCACGCCCATTCCGTCGAGGGTTCGAGCATGTCGTCGGTTATGGGGTCGCCCTTTTTCCATCCCGGATTCTTTTCGGGGTTCGGAATAAAGCAACTTTCGTGTCCGGGGCTGATCCAGCAGCCGCGCGCGGTCTTGCAGTCTCCCGCGACCTCAACAACGGCGGTGTCCATCGCGTGCATCATCATGGCGCCCTTGAATATCGGACTGTTCTGCACCTCGGGATCGTTTCTGTCGCCATGGTCCTGTACATAGCAGGTAACGACGCCCTGCTTTCCCTTGTAATATCCCCAGGGCATTACGAGAAGGTCATCCTCCCGGTCGGCCCAGAGTCCGACGTATTCCCTGTGGCGCATAGCGGTATGGAGATAGCTGTACTTGCCCATAAGGTTGCGGCAGGCCTGCGCGGCCGCCATGCGTTCGAAGCCCAGCTTCAGCTCCTCATAGCTTTTTGCCATGTTCACACTCCCTTTCATCATTATACTGCTATTTTAAGGCATGGACATGCCCAAGTAAAGAAACAAAATTGCAGGGGTTCCACAACAAGCCGCGTTGCACATTGCTTTAAAATGTAGTATGATGATCATATCATCGGCTGATAAGGGCAGAAAGGGGGAAGCGCGGATGAACGATCTTAATATTGCGTGTTTTCTCTCCGCCGTGCGGACGGGCAATCTTTCGGTCACGGCACGGGAGCTGTATATATCGCAGCAGGCCGTTAGCCGCAACATCCAGAAGCTGGAGGAAGAGCTTGGGTTCGAGCTTTTTCTGCGCCGGAACAACGCTTTTTCCCTGACCCATGCCGGAAAAGAGTATTTCCGCTGGCTGGCCGATTTCAACGAAAAGCTCCTTAACGCCGAACAGCTTTTCCGCGGGAAGAGACGCTCTGACGGGTCCGTGCTCTGCATCGGCTGCTGCTCCCGCAGCGGGCTTCCGTCCGGACTTGAGCGCGCAGTCGCGCTCTTTCGCCGCGAAAACCCCGGCCTGTGCATGGAGTTCCGCGAAGGCGGGGATGACGAGGTGAATTCGTTTCTCAAAAACGGGCTTATAGACGCCGCCATCGTCCCGGAAAACTGCCCCGTGCTTGCGCTGGACAGCATCGAGAGCACCCCGCTTATGACGCTCCCCGTGTATGCCGTCACCGCCGGAGAAGAGCTCTGCCGGTGCAGCGTCTGCCTTACGGACTCGCCGACGCTCGACACAGAGGAACTTGCGGACCTTGGCCTTGCAGCCGGCAGCATCGAGCGCTTTCCCAATCCCGTTTCCGTGTTTGCAACACTGCGGCGAGGCGGCTGCTTTACTGTCTCAACGGAGAACGCGGTGACGCGCTGCGGCGGTCCGCTGCGCTTTTTCCCGCTCGAAAAGCAGGCCGATATCCTCTTTGCGATGCCGAAAGGCAGCGAAAACCCGGCCGCGGGCGCGCTCCGCGATTTTCTGTGTGCGTACCTTACGTCCCGGACGGAAGGAAGTGAGCCTTAATGACGGATACTCAGATCCTCTGTTTCCTGAAAACCGCAGACACACTGAGCTTTACGAAAGCCGCCGAGGAGCTGTTTCTGTCTCAGCAGGCCGTAAGCAAATATGTTTCCCAGCTTGAAAACGAACTGGGCGTCCGGCTCATGGATCGCGCCCCGGCCATATCGCTTACCGAAGCGGGAGAATACTACAAAGCGCTGTTTTCCGGCTCCTTCGCGGAGCTCGAAGAAATTTATGACCGCATCCGCGCCTCCAACGACCGGGTTTCCCAGAGTTTTCGTCTCGGACTTTCCGAGTGGATAGACCCCTTTGGAAAGCTCGCCCCGGTACTTGAGGAGTTTTACCGCCGAAATCCCGGTACTCACTTCCGCATCGAGCACAACTCAAACGACGCGATACTTTCCGGCCTGCTGGGCGGCTCTCTGGACGCTGCTCTGTTTTCCGAGGGGCAAAAGCCCAACCACCGCGATATTGACGCCGTGCCCGTTGCGTGGGAGGATGTCCGCATCCACGCCCCGCTCGAAGCTATCAGCCGCTTTAACGGACAAAACGGCTGGAAGCGCTGCTGGAACGAGCCTCTTTATATGACCTCCGCCTGGGAGTGGAGTCCGCTCGAGAGCAAGCTCATAAGCGCGAGGGAGCGCGACGATCTCGGTCTCTCGCCGCGGAAGGTCGAGCTTCTGCCCAACCTGGCTTCCCTGCTTGCCGAGATGCATATGGGCCGCGGCTGCGCCCTTTCGGACTCCAATTTCAGCGTTATCGCGCGCGTTCCGGGCCTTGGGAGCCACGCGCTCCCAATCAAAAGCCGGCTTATCTGCGCCCGCAGGCGGTTCGACGAGAACCCGCTTACCGATAAGCTGTGCTCATGCATTGCAGAAGCGTTTTCTTTCACTGAAAACTGACGATATTAAGCTATGAGGTGACAAATATGAGATACCCGAAAAAAATTGTCATGTCCTCTCCCCTGACTCCCGAGCAGATCAGCGAAGTCCGCGCCATAGCGCCGGACGCGGAGTGGTGCATCTATCCACAATATACCGCGGAGCCCGAGGCTCTCCGGGACGCTGACATCATACTCGGTAACGTGCCGCCCGAGATGCTGAAATTCTGCGAAAAGCTTGAATGGATGCAGATATGCTCCGCCGGAACGGACGGTTATATGGACGTCGTTCCCGAGGGCGTTATCGTGACGAACGGCACCGGAGCCTATGGTTCCGCCATAAGCGAGCATGTGCTTGCAATGCTGCTGCTCCTCAAGCGCGATATGCTGAACTATCACTGCGATACGCTCGCCTGCCGGTGGGCGCCCCTGAGCATTGCGGAGACAGTTGACGGCTCGACCGTCCTCATCCTCGGTCTGGGTGATCTGGGCGGGAATACGGCCCGCCGGCTCAAGGCGCTGGGCGCCTATGTCATCGGGCTGCGCCGCAGCAACATGAACAAACCCGAATACTGCGACGAGCTTTATCCGACGGAGATGCTCGATGAGCTTCTTCCCCGCGCGGACGCCGTCATAATGTGCCTTCCGAACAACCGGGAAACCGCGAACATAATGGATGAGCGCCGTCTTTTCCTTATGAAAAGGGGCTCTGTTCTCATAAACGTCGGACGGGGCACAGCCATCGATCAGAATGCTCTTGTCCGCGCTCTCAACTGCGGCCATCTGCGCGGCGCGGGCCTTGACGTTGCCGTTCCCGAACCCCTGCCGGAGGACGCTCCGCTGTGGAAAGCGCGCAATATTCTGATAACTCCGCATGTCTCCGGCGGCTGGCGTACCCCCTCCGTTGTCAGCAGGGTCAGGGACATTCTCGTCCGGAACCTTCGGGCATATATAAACGGCGAGCCGCTGATAAACATCGTTGACCGCAGTACCGGTTACAGGAATTCCGACAAATGAACGAACACAAGAAAAAATCATATATCTCCCGCCGCGTTGTATCCATCGCGCTGTTCGTCATAATACAGGCGTTCGTGCTCATATCCATGTTCGTGCTGTTCCGAGGATATTTTGCATATTATTATACCGTCTGTATCGCCATCACCATCGGCGTTACGATGCACATCGTCCGCTCGGACACGAACCCGGCATACAAGATCGCATGGATAATACCTATCATGCTGCTGCCGATATTCGGCGGTCTCTTTTATCTGGTATACGGCAAGCGCCGCCCGACCCGACGGGAGCGCAGACGTATATCCCTTTCCCGGAACATTCAGGAGCGCGTGCTTTCATATCAGGCCAACGCGGCCGATGCCATTGCCGGGGATGATCCTGATGCGGCCGTGCAGTCTCGCTATATCACGGAACATGCCGGCATCCCCCCGTTCAAAAACACCGCGGTGCGGTATTTTCCGCTGGGAGAGGATATGTTCAAATGTATGCTGGAGGATCTGAAGAGCGCAGAGCGCTTCATATTCATGGAGTATTTTATCATCGCCGACGGACGGATGTGGCAGACCGTTTATGACATTCTTGCCGAAAAGGCAGCGGAGGGGCTGGACGTCCGGCTGATATACGACGACATCGGCAATCTCTTCAACCAACCCGAAAACTTCTTCAGAGAGGTCGAAAAAAGGGGCATCAAGTGCCGCGTTTTCAACCGCTTCAGCAACATTCTCTCCTCGCGCTTCAATAACCGCGATCACAGAAAGATCTGCGTTATCGACGGAAACATCGGCTATACCGGCGGCGTCAACCTCGCCGACGAATATATAAACGAGTTCGATCGCTTCGGCCACTGGAAGGACAGCGCCATACGCCTGCACGGCGACGGGACCGCGGCCCTGACGGCAATGTTCCTTTCGATGTGGTGCTTCATAACCGGCCAGGACGAGGAGATTTCCGCCTTTGTCCCCGCGCAGAACAGGCCCGGAAACGGATATATACAGCCCTATGCCGACACTCCGCTCGACGAGGAGGATGTGGGCGAAAACATATACCTGAATATTATCGCCCGTGCGAAGAAATACGTTTACATCACGACCCCGTATCTCATCATCGACAGCGAAATGCTCAAGGCGCTCACACTCGCAGCCAAAAGCGGCATTGATGTCCGCATCATAACGCCCTCCATACCCGACAAGAAGATCGTCTATGCCCTGACGCGCTCCTACTATGAGCCGTTGATAAAGGCGGGCGTGCGCATATATGAGTATTCCCCCGGCTTCATCCATGCAAAAAACTTTGTCTCGGACGACTCCACCGCCGTGGTCGGCACGATCAACCTCGACTTTCGCAGTCTGTTTCTCCACTTTGAATGCGCCGTCTGGATGTACCGGTCAGACGCGGTGTTCGACGTCAAAGACGATTTTCTGAACACGCTCGATTCCTCGCGTGAAATCACCGTTAAAAGTCTGCCCAGACCTCATGGTCTGAAGCGGTTCTTCCTGACGATACTGCGCATTTTCGCGCCGCTGATGTGAGGTAGTGCATGGAAAAGAAAGAACGTTCGCCCCGAAACAAAACGATCGTCCTGACTCCGGAGGATGAGGCGCTGTATCTTGACCGCTGTCTGCCTCCCGGCGCTCCGTTTGTGCCGGACTCTGTCATAAACGGCGACTGTATCGAGACGCTTGCCGCCCTTCCGGACGGCTTTGCCGGTCTCCTCATCGCCGACCCGCCGTATAATCTTGACAAAAACTACGCCGAAGCCCGGTTTGCACGCATGAATGACGTGGATTACCGCGCCTTCACAGAACGCTGGCTCGACGCCGTTCTGCCGAAGCTGAGAAAGGACGCATCCGTCTATGTATGCTGCGACTGGCGCAGCGGAATGGTGATTGGCCCCCTGCTTGAAGAACGCCTGCATCTTCGCGGACGTATAACATGGCAGCGCGAAAAGGGACGCGGCGCGGCAAAAAACTGGAAAAGCGCCTGCGAGGACATCTGGTTCTGCACGGTTTCGGACGACTATCATTTCGACCGCAGCGCCGTGCGCCTGCGCCGCCGGGTCATTGCTCCCTATCGTGCAGACGGGAAGCCCAAAGACTGGGAGGAAACGCCCGACGGCAAATTCCGGGACACCTGTCCGTCCAACTTCTGGGATGATATTTCCGTTCCGTACTGGTCCATGGCGGAGAACACCGAGCACCCGACCCAGAAGCCGGAAAAGCTGCTGGCAAAGCTGATACTCGCCTCATCGCGCGAAGAGGACATTATTCTGGACCCGTTCGCTGGCAGCGGCAGCACTGCCGCCGCCGCGAAAAAACTCGGAAGGCATTTTCTCTGCATCGAGCAGAGCGCGCGCTACTGCGCATTGGCTCAGAAGCGGATAGAGCTTGCGGAAACGGACAAGCGCATCCAGGGCTTCTCAAACGGCGTATTCTGGGAGCGCAATTCCGAACCGAAGGCGCGGTAAGCCGCGGCTCACTTCTCCCACTTGGCAAAGAACGCCTCGCTCGAGATGCCGCTCGGGCGGTTATAGCGGCAAAGCTCCATCAGCTCGGACTCGTCGCCTGTCAGCAGATTGACCTTCTCCGTACAGGTCAGCACCGCGCGAAAACCCAGTCTGCCGGCATAGTCGAGCGTCCTGTCAGTGTACATGCCGAAGGGCAGCGCAAGTACCGAACACGAGTGTCCGATATACTGTTCATACGCCTGGCAGAATTTGTTCAGGTCCTCCGAAAGAGCGCTGTAATAGTGCTCGTCCGACTCTCCGCTCGTCGGTCCGCAGCCCCGCCGTGCCTCCAACTTGTGCATATTCCATGTGTGGCACTGCACCTCCATCAGCCCGCCGGCGTCCGTATCTGCGGCAGCCTCCCAGCTCATGTGGGAATAGTCCAGCATATGGTCGGGCGTATCGCTGTATTGCTGGGCGACGGAGCCGATTATGCTGACGACGGAGGGCATGCCGTATTTTTCGAGCAGCGGCTTTGCATATACATAGGTGCTCTCATAGCCGTCGTCAAATGTTATCATAACGGGCTTTTCGGGCAGCACTCCCGTGCCGTCGTACCAGGCAAACAGTTCCGCCGTCGAGATCGGCGTATAGCCCTGCGCACGAAGATATTGCAGGTCGGATTCAAACTGCTCGGGCGAAATGACATAATCGCCCCATAACCGCGCCTTGGGCGACATGTGGTGGTACATAACGATCGGGAGCCGGACGGCTTCCGCCTCGTTTGCGCCGTCCGCGATGACCGGCAGGGCCAGCAGACAGCATAAAATAAGGATAAGGATTGTTTTTTTCATTTTGCATCACTCTCGATTATCAGTTTGCCCGGAACGGCGCAAATCATTTTGGCAATTAAATCAAAAATGACTGAACAAAAAACGGAAAGCCGATTTTCGGCTTTCCGTTTGCTTTTTTTCACTTGTCTTGACCTCCGGCATAGAATATATCGAAATATGTTTTAAGGATGTGAGGTTTATGAAATTTGCAGTGATCGGCGGCGATCTCCGCTTCGCCGAGGCGTGCGCGCTGCTGAGCCTTTCCGGGCACGATGTCGCTCCCTTCGCGCTGGAGCTTGCGGAAGGCATCACCTGTGCTCAGAGTCTGGGCGAAGCCCTTCACGGTGCCGACTGCGTTCTTCTGCCGCTTCCGGTGTGCGCACAGCGCGGACTGCTCAACGCGCCGCTCTCGGCGGGCGAATATGCCATAGAAGAGATAATCTCCGCGATCGAACCGCGTTCTCTCGTTGCGGCCGGAAGGATCGACGAGCACACGCGCACCGCCGCGGAGCGCCATGGGCTGAACCTTGTGGACTATTTCAACCGGGAGGAGCTGGCGATCTATAATGCCGCCGCCACAGCGGAGGGCGCCGTGGCCCTGCTCATGCAGAACACCTCCATAACGCTCTGGCGCAGCCGCGTTCTCATCACCGGCTTCGGCCGCATCGGGAAGCTGCTGGCGCAGAAGCTCTCCGCGCTCGGCGCATATGTCACCGTTTCCTCGCGCAGCTTTGAGGATATGGCATGGTGCGAGGTGCTGGGTTATGACATTATGGACACGCGGACGCTTAACGGCCTTGGGAAATTCGACATAGTCGTCAACACCGTGCCCGCGCCCGTCCTCGGCGAGCGTGAGCTGGCGCAGCTCAGTCCCGGTGCGCTGTGCATGGACCTTGCTTCAAAGCCCGGCGGGATGGACTTTGCCGCCGCTGCACGTCTCGGCGTCCGGGCGCTTTGGGCGCTTTCCCTGCCCGGAGAGGCTTCGCCCCGCTCCGCCGCAGGAATGATACTTGACACCATCGGAAACATAATAGCAGAAAGGAGCTAACATGAGTAACCTTAAAGTTGGTCTGGCATTGACCGGCTCATACTGTACGTTCGACAGGGCTATGGCGGCCGCATCCCGCATGTCCGGAGAATACGATCTCTGGCCTATTATGAGCGAAAACGCATACTCTACCGACACGCGTTTCGGCCGCGCCGAATACTTCCGGACCATGCTGTCCGGACTCTCCGAGCACGGGATAATCAGCACCGTCGCCCAGGCGGAGCCGATCGGCCCGAAGGGACTTCTGGACGTACTTGTCATAGCGCCGTGCACGGGCAACACGCTTGCAAAGCTCGCCTGCGGCATCACTGACAGCAGCGTCACTATGGCGGCGAAGGCCCATCTGCGGAACGGCCGCCCCGTTGTCATCGCGGTCTCGACCAACGACGGCCTTGCTGCAAACGCAAAAAACATCGGCGCTCTGATGGCACGCAGAAACATTTATTTTGTGCCCTTCTATCAGGATGATCCCGTTAAAAAGGAGCGCTCGCTTGTCGCGGACTTCGACTTGATAGAGGACACCGTCTCGGCAGCTCTCGAGGGGCGCCAGCTTCAGCCCTTCCTCATCGGCCGCTGAGCCACTCGTCATAGGTC
>CAKSWM010000032.1 GCA_934511545.1 uncultured Oscillospiraceae bacterium
TTAATCATTCTGTTGTTTCCTCAGACCCGGACTCCATAACCAGCTCCTCCGCCGATTGCTGCGCCAGCATAAGCGTCTCATGAAGGTGCAGAAGCGCTCTGTCCACGTCGGTTATGGCATTAAAAAGCAGGGTATACTCGCGTGGCATATTTTTCATTTTTTGATCCTTTCTGTTCGGGCATATTTGTTTGAATGGTCCGCCTACATGCCGTATATTATCGCACTTCGACAGCAAATGATGTCGAAATACGCGGTTAAAAATTTTTTTATGTCATTCTTACCCGAACAGAGACATAATACAGCGCCGACGCGCGCACACCGGTCTGAGAGAAACAGGTCCGTCAGATATCCAGGCCCAGAAGGCGGCAATATATCTCAACGCCCGTGAGCAGAACATCCTCGTCAAAGTCGAACCGGCCGTTGTGCAGCGGCTGGCTGTTTTTCCCTCCGCCGACGCCGAGGAACAGGAAAAGGCCGGGTACGTGCTCCTGATAGCAGGCAAAGTCCTCCGCCGCCATGGCGGGATCCACGAGCACGATATCGTCCATATCCATATAGGTATAAAACTCCTCGACCATCCAGCGCGGGTTTCTTACACTTGGATACTGCATCAGCTCGATTATCTCGAACTCCGCCCCCGTGGCAAGCGCAACGCCGTCCGCCATCGAATGTATCCGCCTGAGCAGTTGGTTATAGACCTCGGAGGAAAACACGCGAAGCGTTGCGTTCATTTCGACCGAGTCCGCAATGACGTTCCTTGCAACCCCGCCCGAGATACGGCCGATCGTAAGCAACGCGTCCTGGTGAGGGTCAACGCTGCGCGTTATCGCGGTCTGGAGTATCGCGATGAACTCCGCCGCCGCAACGATCGCGTCTATTCCCTTCTGCGGGCTTGCGCCGTGGGCGCTGCGTCCCTTTACCACAATGTCGAACTCACAGCTCTGGGCCATCTGCTCGTCCCACCGCACGCCGACCTTTCCCTTCGGTACGGCGGGCCAGAGGTGAAAACCGTATATCCGGTCCACCTTCGGGTTTGAAAGCGCGCCGGCATTTATCATGACCCGGGCGCCGCCCTTGCCCTCCTCGCCGGGCTGGAAGATCAGAACAACGTTATCGCGTAGCCTGTCATGGCAGGAATGCAGCAGCCCCGCAAGCAGCAGCAGCATCGTCATATGGCCGTCGTGCCCGCAGCCGTGCATTTTGCCATCGTGCACGGAAACGTAGTCCGTGTCATTGAGCTCCTTCAGATTCAGCCCATCCATATCCGCGCGGACTGCCACCGTCCGCTCCGGGTTTTTGGCATACCATACCGCCTTCAAACCTGTATCCGAGAGCCGGACGATCTCGTCTGGCCCGCACTTTTCAAGCCGCGAGATGATATAATCCCGCGTTTCATATTCCTCAAACGCCGTCTCCGGTATGCGGTGAAGATCGCGTCTGATGTTTTCCGCGTCGTGCAGCAGGGCAGCGACAGAATTTCTAAGCTCCATAAACCCTCTCTGTTTTACCCGGCATCCCGCCGGTTTTTATCCGATAAAATATATAATAAATCTCTCTGCATTGCAAGGAAAAGTTTATCCGCCGAATGATGTTGACTAAATCTGCTCGAGATTGTAGAATATATTGATAGCTCCGTATGGGAGGAATATATATGAAGCTTATATTTGCGGTCATGAGCCGGGAGGACGCCGTCACGGCCTCTTCCGAGCTTTCCAGGCAGGGATATATCTCCACGATGATGAACGGAGAGGGCGGCTTTCTGCGCAGCCCGAAAACCATCCTTATGGTCGGCGTTGAAAACATGCGTCTGAGCGAGGTCCTGCAATGCATAGAAAAGAGCAGCCACTCCCGCGAGGAGGACGTCGGCTCCGAACTGGATGGCGGCCGCTATACGCTGCCGGAGCGCGTTCGTGTCGGCGGCGCCGCGGTTTTCGTCACGGACGTCGAACAGTTTTACAAGCTGTAAAAGCGGATGCAGAACACCGAAAAAAAGCTTTCCCACGCCTGCATCGTTGAATCGCAGAGCGCAAGCGCGCGTGAAGCCCTCGCGCTGAAGCTTGCGCAGGAGCTGCTGTGCTCCGGCAGCGGAAAGCGTCCCTGCGGCGTATGCCGCGACTGCCGCAAAGTCGAAAGCGGCATACATCCCGATCTCATCTATATAAACCGCGCGCGCGACAGCGAGGGCAAGCCCCGCCGCGAGATCTACGTTGACCAGATCCGGGCCGTCATAGCGGACGCCTCCATACTTCCGAACGAGGCCGGGCGCAAGGTCTATCTCTTCCCGGAGGCAGACCTTATGAACGAAAATGCCCAGAACGCCATGCTCAAGCTGTTGGAGGAACCGCCGAATCACGCCGCGTTCATCCTTTGCGCCGCCAACGCCGGAAGCCTTCTGGAAACGATACTCTCGCGCTGTGAGCGCTTTTCCGTCAACGGCGATGATGCGCCCAGCGAAAGTCCGCTCCCGGCGGACTTCATAGACGCCGCGGCTTTGGGCAGGCGCGAAGAGCTCATCCGTTTCTGCACCGCCAACGAGGGCATGACCACACAGAGCGCCCGCGCTTTTCTCGACGGTGCGCGCGCTCTTGTCTTGGACATGCTGTGCATGCGTGCGCCCGCTCGCAGCCTCTCCCGCCGGGGCATGGCATATCTGCTCGGCGAGCTCGAAAGGGCCGCCGTGTATCTTGACGCCAATGTTGGCGTCAGGCACATTTTCGGATTCCTGCAAACGCTGGATCTGTTAAAACTGAAATGAGGATAACATAAATTGACAACAGTAGTAAGCATCAAATTCCGCGACAACGAAAAAGCCTACTTTTTTGATCCCAACGGCAATGAGCCGGCGCTGGGCGAAAAGGTCGTTGTCGAGACCGTCAACGGCCTGGAACTGGGCGAGTGCTGCCGCGAGTGCCACGAGGTCGAGGATGACCAGGTCGTACCGCCGCTTCGCCCCGTTATCCGCGTCGCCACCGACGCCGACCTCCGCGTTGCGGCAGCCAACAAGGAACGCGAGCGCGAGGCTTTCGACATCTGCAAGCAGAAGATTGCCGCGCACGGACTTGACATGAAGCTTGTCTCGGTCGAGCGCAGCTTCGACGGCAATAAAATACTCTTTTTCTTCACCTCGGACGGAAGAGTTGACTTCCGCGAACTGGTCAAGGACCTTGCCAGCGTGTTCCGCACGCGCATCGAGCTTCGCCAGATCGGCGTGCGCGACGAGGCAAAAATGCTCGGCGGACTCGGCATCTGCGGACGGCCTTTCTGCTGCAGCCAGTTCCTGACGGACTTCCAGCCCGTCTCGACCAAGATGGCAAAGGTACAGTCCATGTCGCTCAATCCCGCAAAGATATCCGGCACCTGCGGACGTCTGATGTGCTGCCTGCGCTATGAGCACGAGGCCTATGAGGACATGATAAAGCATTCGCCGAAAACCGGCGCATTCGTCGAAACGGAATCGGGCTACGGTACGGTTTCACAGGTAAATCTTCTCCGCCACCAGGTCAAGGTCAGGATGGACGGTTCCGGCGAACAGGTCATAAAGACCTATGACACGGAGGATGTCGCCGTCGTCCCCGGCGGACGCCCCGCCGAGGGTGAGCCCCTTCCCCATGTCCTCCAGCCCCGCGTCAAGCCTGTCGAGGAGGATTCCGAGGAGTCCGCCCCCTGGCATCGTCCGGAGCTGTTCGCGGAAAGCAGCGTTTTTTCAACGCCCGGCGACGCACCGGCAGAGGAAAAGAAAAAGCCCTCCCGCAATCGCCGCCGCTCCCAGGGTCCGCAGAAATCCAGGCCGCAGGACGGCCAGCAGGCAAAAAAGCAGCCGCCGGAGGGGCAGAAACCGAAGCCGGAGGGGCAGAAAAAACAGGGCGAGGGCAAAAGGCAGAGACCCCCGCAGAAGAACAGGCCGAAGCCGCCTCAGCAGCAGAAGCCGAAACCCGCAGAGTCTGCCCAGTCCCCCGCCGCCCAGAGCGAAGGCAAGCAGCAGCAACAGCAGAAACACAACTCTCACAATCGCCGTCGCCGCCGCTACCCCAAAAAGCCGCAGAGCGGCGCCGAAAGCACGGAATAATAAAAAGCATATAAAAAACACCGGACGATACCGTCCGGTGTTTTTTATATCTTTCTGCGCCATTTTCAGTCGGCTTCTCCCAGAACATCCATGATCGCTTCCGCGGTCGGAGGGCATCCCATGGCGCATTTTTCCGCGCCCGCACAGCAGCGCCCGATACCAATGCCGGAGATCGACTTTCCCCGGAACCCCTGGCCTATGCTGATATTTCCGCGGTATGGTCTGCCATCCTCGTCCATGCGGTAAAGTGCGTGCACAAGTGTCCCGAAGCAGGCGCTGCACGCATCCTTCTGCGTTACGTTTCTAGTCAGCTTTTCAACGATACGGCTGCGCTCAGGATATGCGCTTGCATCCTGCGGCGTATTGAGCGCGATTATGTCGCCGGGTGAAAAATCCATGCTTCCGCCGCCATACTGCTCCGCCAGCGGTATATAGCCGACGTCATTCGGGTCTATGCCCATCAGCGAGCAGCCGTAGGCATCCATCTGGACGGGGTCGAACCCCAGCATCATGCGGTTTGTCTGTATCGGCGTGCCGCCCTCCTCAAAGCTCAGGTCGCCGCAGATGCTGTCCACGATTATAAGGTCGGGACGCAGCGCGGTCGAGAGTGCGGCGATCGGCTTTATAAGGCCCATCGAATGAAAATGACGCTTTTCTCGGTCAGGCAGACAGCCCTTGGCATTCTTGAGCGCGCAGGTCATGACCGTCTGGCAATGTCCCTTCAGCACGGGCAGATTGATGAGATAATCCGCGTCCAGCGCGCGGCAGCACACCTCGATCTCACCGGCCGGAGTTTTGACCGGACGCGTCGCATCGCCCTTGAGGTCATGGAGTCCGACTCCGTATTTTTCCGCCAGTCTGTCATATCCCGTAACAGAAAACGCACGCCTTGTCGAGTCGCCGACCCAGCTGCCCTCTATTATGTCGATGTTCATGAATCCGTGCCGCTGGAGGTAGCGGATAACGCCCTCCAGTATGCCGGTGTGGGTCGTTGCGCCGCTTTCCGGCTTTTTTGCAACGACAAGGTTCGGCTTCATACAGATATGCGAGTCCGGTCCGGGGATGCGCGAGGCAATGTTCGCGCGTTCCATAAGCTCCATGGTCATGCCGCAGGCGTCGTCGCCGTATATCGTATAGATATTTCTTTCCATTTTGATCTTCCTTCATCAGCTTGATGACACAATTATAGTCTTTTCGCGGCGCCAAGGCAACTGTTGACTTGGCCGGACGTCGATTATATAATCGCTATGGCGGCGAAAGCGCCGCCGGAGGAGGACGACAAATGGACTACGAAAAGCTCCGGCGCTGTGAGCTGTTTCTTCTGGATATGGACGGCACGCTTTATCTCGGCGACGAGGTGTTCCCCGGCGCCGCGGAATTTATCGCCGCGCTCGAAAACACCGGCAGGCACTATATCTATCTGACCAACAACTCCTCCCGCGCGGGCGGGGACTATGTTCGCCGTCTGCGTACTCTCGGGCTCCCCTGCGGAAACGAAAACATTTTCACCTCCGGCATGGCATCGGCCATGTATCTGCGTGAGAACTTCCCGGAGGGCAGGGTATACCCCGTCGGCACCGTGGCCTTCTCCCGCGAGCTGGAATGCGCCGGCGTCCGGTTTGACGACGAAGCGCCCGACGCCGTCATCGTCGGCTTCGACACCGAGCTGCGCTATGAAAAACTTGAAAAGGCCGTGCGTTTCCTGCGCCGCGGCGCGGCTTTCATCGCCGCTAACCCCGATCTCGTGTGCCCCATGCCCCGCGGCGAGGTGCTGCCGGACTGTGGGAGCATATGCGCGCTTCTGACAGCCTCGACGGGCCGCGAGCCGCTGTATATCGGAAAACCCAACAGGAACATGGTAGACATTATCTCCCGCCGGACAGGTGTTCCCAACGCGCGGATCTGCTGCGTCGGCGACAGACTGTATACGGACATCGCCGTGGCAAAGAACTCGGGCTCCGTTTCCGTCCTCGTGCTCAGCGGCGAAACGGACCGGGACATGCTGGCCGGGAGCGATATCCAGCCGGATTACACACTTTCGGACATTCGCGCAATTTCACGGCTTCTTTTATGTGAATAATGCCAAATTTCATTATTGTGTACACATAACCTTGACTTTCAAGGCTAAGTATAGTATATTATAGACACAAAGGGACAGGGAATAATTCTCCGGCTCACGGAGATTTATATAAATGTGTGTTCCGAAAGCAGTCGCGCAAAGTAACCTATCCATCAGCGAATCGGGCCATATCGCCCACAGCACCATACAGGTCGCAGCCAGTCGCGAATCGATGCAGAGTGGTTCTAGCGTGAAAGCACCGGAATCGGGAAGGCGGAAGTTTATTGAAAACAGAATACCGGAAGTAGCCCCGTGTTCACTTTGGATGAACACGGGGCTGTTGTTTTTTATGTACCGTTATTCGACTGCAAGGTATATCTTTCCTCTGAGGCTGTATGCCGAGCCATTTCTGAACGGGATCTCCTCTCCGTCAACAAAAACTTTCAGCTTTTTGGGGTCGATCGCCTTTACGGCGCTTCCGGCCTCGATTTCAAGCGCCGTAAGCCAGCATTCGCCTGTCACGGTCCAGACAGCGCCGCCTGTCATGCGGACAATGACGCCGTTGTTGACCGTCGGAGCCGCATACTGCGTTATATTGGACAGCTCCTCGCGATTGTATTCGTTGATGAGAACAACGCCGGGGGCATATTCCGCCTTTGCCGAGCTGATAACGCCCTTGAGATTCGCATTATCAAGCTTCACCACAAGGTTCTTCGCGCCCTTGAGGTCATCGCCGTTATGCCGTTCGGGCGCCGTCTCGACCGGCAGCGGCGGCATTTCCTCCGGCTCTTCTCCGGGCTTAGGCATTCTGGACTGCATTTCCGCCTTCTGGCACTGCCGCAGATCGGTCGTGGAGTTGAAAATATCGCCGTCGGCATGCATATCGCTGAGTTCAAGCACAACATTCAGGGCGGGATCCTCGTCTGTAAGGTCACGTCCTTCAGTATATGTATCCTCTATTCCGACGGGCACCGTAAAGCCGCCCGGACACATGCCGATCTCGTCATTATCCATAAGCTGGAGTATGGTCCCGTTGCCTCCTTTGAGCACGGACCGCTCCACACGGATCGCGGACGCGGAGCCCTTTACCACAAACACGGATCTTCCGACGTCTATCGTTGAATCCTTTACGGTGAGAACACCGTTGTCGTCGTTCATTATCAGGGCTCCGAACCGGCGTCCCCGTATAACCGAGCCGTTATACACGTCAAAGGTCGCAACACCGCCCATTCCCATAAGGAATATCGGATATCCATATACGTCCACCTCGGTATGGTCATAACGGATATGGGTAGGTCCTATGCAGAACGCGCCATAGCCATGCGCGTCCGGTCCGGTCAGGACGAGCCTGCTGTCCTTGAAAAACATGTTGGCATAGGTCGAGCCATCGATGGAACACACGCCCCAGCCGTTTGTGAGCAGCTCGCAGCGGTTGAAATACAGCGTTCCGTTATCGGTAAGCTGAGTCAGTCTGTTTGTACCCCGGACCGCAATGCCCCAGCTCCAATCGCCGAGATCATACTCCGGGCTCCAATTCATTATGCGGCAGTCGTCGCAGACCACGACGCTTTCGCCGCCGACATGGACCGCGCAGCGGGTAACGCCCGAGAAGTTCATCTCCGTATTGACAACCCTGACCTTTGACCGCCCATAGGCCGCTACGGCGGAGCCCATTCCCATAAAATCGTCGCTGCCCATTCCCGTGAAGTCAAATCTGGAGTTTGAAACCGTATATTCGCTGTCGCCGTCAACGACCACTCCGCAGAAGTCCGGAGCATTGGATGCAACATATATCCCGTCCGCACGGCGCTCCGTGATCTCTCCACCCCAGACAATTCCCGGAGCGCAATGCTTATTCAAAAGGATACCGTCATTGACAAGAACAGCTCCGTGCATGAGCAGGCGTTTGCGTTCTCCCATCGATACGGCCTCTTTGACATAGCTGTCCGCGAGGTCGATGCGGACATTGCCGTCATAGCGTCCGGGCCGGATCTCGCGTCCCAGTCCGTTCACCGTAAGGCTCAGATACCTGTCCTCCGGCGCGGTGAGGCAGGCCCCCTCTTCGATAACAAGGCTGTCAGTCATCACAGCTTCACTTATAAGATGTATTCCGGCAGAAAATACCATTTGCAAGATCCTTTCTTTGCTGGCCGGAAGGTATCGGACCGCCGGCCAAATTTTATTGTGCCATAGTCTTTAACCGCAGTATATAACCGAAAGCGGGAAAAAAATACAGACACTTTTAAAAACGAGGGGGACACTTTTGTCATAATGACCACTTGTTCAGCTCCGGCAAGGTTGATATATGGACAATATAATGATATATTTAATATAGTAACGTCAGAAAGGAGGATACAGTTCGTGAATACATCCCCAAAACGTCTCAACACGGATTCGGTGATGCGCGAAATATATATGTCCAGAATAATAGGCGGCCTTGTATTCGACAGAGAAACCGCGGAAGAACTGTGCAGGGGGATAAACGTCTCTTTCCCATGGAACGCTTTTGTCTCCGCGGTCATATATTTTGACGAAAGCTCCCCTGAATTATCCGGTGATAACCGGAACGCCGTCAACTCGTTCCTCGACGAGATATACGCCGCGGTCCCACCGATGTTCGAGCCGGAATACAGGGCTTATATCGCGTTCAACGAGCGCTATCTCAACTGCCTTATAAATCTTCCCGAAGACGGCGTCGGCGCGGTACCGCCGGGAAGCGACGCGTCAAAGGCAGTCCGGGATATAGGCGTCATCATGAGCCGCATTGCGGAGCAGATCCATCGCGGCACAGGCGTGAAACTGCTCATAACGCTTGGCAACGCGGTCATCGGATTTGAAAACATCAAATCCTCTACAGCCGAGGCAAAAGACGCGCTTGCCTATGCGCACCTGCTCGGGCTCGGCAATACCGTCGTTTACTTTCAGGACTATGCCACTCCGCCGCTTCATTCAACGACAATCATACAGGACTGCCTTGAAAAGCGCGTCCTAAACTGCGCGCGGGCGGGGGATTACGAGGGCGCGCTTGCCACGCTCCATAATGTCGCCGACGAATTTTTTTACAACAGCATGCCCTCGATACGGATCGCCGAATGCCGGTTCGGCGCTTTGAAATCGCTCCTGATAAATGTTCTCAACGACATCCAGCAGGACATCGGCGAGGATTTTTTCATTGAGGACCGCAGCATCTCGCTCATCATAAACTCCGAGACACTGTCCGATTTTCTAAGGCTTACCGACCGGCTTTTCAGCAAGATCCTCTCCGCGACCGCGGAAAAGCGTATGCAGAGCATTCCTGTCTGGCTGACGCCGGTAAAGGAGTACATAAACCAAAACTACAAGGACGGTAATCTCAACATTTCAACAGTGGCCGAGTCGTTCGCGCTCAACCCCACCCAACTGTCCAACAGCTTCCGTGAACACTTCGGCATCGGCATCCTTGAGTATATACACATGCTCAGGCTGTCCGACGCAAAGCAGCTGCTGGGGTGCGGACTGAATCTCGACAGCATTGCGGAACAGATCGGCTACAGCTCAACACGCACGATGAGACGTGCATTCGCAAAATACGAGGGCGTCACTCCGGGAAGGCTGAACCGGCTTTCATGCGACCCTGCATACAATATATAACCGAATATCACCGGAAGCCCGGCAATGCAGGATCTGATGCATCGCCGGGCTTTTTCACTAATTTTTTGTCCGTATGTCCCATCAATATTGTCACTTGTAAATAACATCTCCGACTTTTAAGATGGCTATATAGGAATAGACCGCATCTTTCCGTCATAGCCATCATAAAAAAGGAGGAACGTCAATGCCGAAATGTGGCGTATATAACGAAGGAGAACTCAAACTTCTGGAGGTTTTCGAAAAATTCGCAAAGCAGCGCGCGGGATGGGTACGCCCGATGCGCATCCGGGAGGCTACAAGAGACAATATCGCTCTCTGGGCACAGGTATTCGACTACCCGAATCCCCTTTGGAGGGACCCCGAATACGCAAAGGATTCCCGGTGGGGCGGCAT
>CAKSWM010000033.1 GCA_934511545.1 uncultured Oscillospiraceae bacterium
GTGGTTGAATGATTATTTCCGCATACCGGTGGACGAACGCTATGCCGTCACGGTGATTGTATTGAAAACCGAGGATGGAAACGTCCGGGAAATAGACATGGAGCCGGATGATGATTATTGGCTCAGCATAAGCAATCCATCAGTTATAACGGAGGATGCATGTTATTTCGCGCTGTCAGTAGAGGATCCGGACGGAAACCAGCTGGATGCGAGCCTCATTCCCGGCGGATTCGGCGTCTACCGTATCCCGTTTTCGCTCAAAGAGGAGGATGGGGACAAGGTCAAGATAGCGGAAATACGCGAGCTGGAGAATGTGTATTCGATCTCCGAAAACGAGGGAATAAGGGATATGAAGCTGTCTTACGACGGAGAGGATGTTCTGCTCGTGACCACGGAGAAGGATAAAACTATCCTTACCGTTCTGGACGCTGAGACGGCAGAAAAAAAGCAGAGGCTCGATATCGCGGAGGCCGACTGGGTGTCGCTGTATTATCATGACGGCTTCGTTGCCGCCTGCTCGGAGGAGCGGCTGGTGCTTATGGAAAAAGCGCCGGACGGCGCATACCGCCGGGCGCTCGATGTAGGTATTTCCGGGGAGGAGTTCATCGACGGCATGAACTGGCGCTCGTATGACATGGCATGGAACGGAGAAAGACTGGCGATAGCCGTGAGCAGGTATGTACAGGAGGAGTGTTACGACAGCAGCGGGCAATACTACATAGCCTCGGATGAGACCTGCGGATGCTGGCTGGCGGTATATGATACGACCGGGCTTTTGTACTGCGCGGACATAACAAGCAGCCTTACGGGAGGTCTTGAGATCAGCTATGACAAGAAAACGAGATTTATCCGTAACGATCCTGTGGAAGTTGAATGGAAATAAAAAAGAGACGCCCGCGGGCGTCTCTTTTTTTGATACTTTCGTTTCCGGATACCGGCTTATTTGCCGCCCATGCCCTTCTCGGTGGTGTAGGTTCCGCCGAGAGCCTTGAGGGCTTCCTTTTCGGATTCGAGGTACTCGATGGTGATCTTGTCCAAAGCGGCGCAGACAGCGTCGTGATCCAGCGGCTTGAGACCGAGCATCTCGCGGGCCTCTGCGGGAGTGGCGACCTCGTTGCCGAAGGCCTTGATGGCGTTTGCGGCGCGCTCGACCAGCATCATGTTGGTGGCCATGATCTTTTTGCCTTCCTTGTCATAGCCGTAGACAACGTTGTCCTCCATGCCGACGCGGATGGAGCCACCGTTGGCCAGAGCGGTGAACATGACGGGCAGATGGCCCTTGCCGATGCCGAATGCGGACCAGGTGCATTCCTTGGGGAGCTTTCCGGCGGCCTGGAGCTCGTGCATCTCGTCGATCAGGAGCATCAGGGCCTTCGGGGTGGCGTCCATTCCTCCCATAACGCCGAGGCAGAACTGGAAGTGGAAGGGAGGCTTGATAACGCCCTGCTTCCAATATGCGCCGACAGCGCGGAGCATACCAAAGTCAAAAATCTCGAATTCGGGCTTTATATCCTTTTCAAGATAGAGCTTGCCGACGTCCATCAGCATCTTCGGGCTGTTGTGGAAAACGCCGCCGGGAACGCCCCAGTTGAAGGAGCCGGCGTCGAAGGTGCCCATCTCGATGCCGGGAACGATGCGGTGGTGGATGCAGCGGCAGGCGTTGCCGTAGGGGCTGTCGTCGGAAACGCGGTTGTCGCCGGAGGAGGTGCAGTTGACGATGATGTCGCAGTCCTTGTAGGAGCGGATCGCCTTGATGGTCTGATAAAACTTGACGGGATCCATGACGCCGGCGCCGTCATCGTCACGCATATGCAGATGGGCGACGGATGCGCCGAGCTTCCAGCACTCATATACCTGAGCGGCGATATCTTCGGGCTTTTCGGGAATGTTGTAGCCGGCGGGGGTGACAGCGCCGGTCATTGCGGCGGTTATAATTGTTTTTGCCATAGATAGCTTCTCCTTAAATTAGAGTCTGTCGTGCATCTTCAGCACATTGATGATAAGGTTGTCGCGGAAGGAAGAAATCTCGGGCTTGGTGTTTCCAATAACAGGGGGGAAACCAGCCATGAGGGGTATGATCTCCTCACCGGACTGATCGGCCCAAGTGTCGGGAACCTTCTTCATGTCGGAAATATCGGCAAAGACAGCGTCGGTCATCGCGCCGAACTTGATCGCGCAGCCGCGGAGACCGAGGTCGCCGCCGCCGAGTTCATAGTTCATTGCGGGGCCGAAAGCGGCAAGACGGATACCGGGGCCAAAGGTCCAGGCATCGTCGGCGTCGGCCATGGAGCAGACGCCCTCGGTGACCAGCGCGATCTCTTCACGCCACAGCGCGTGCATGAGGCGGTTTGCGATGAAGCCGTTCTTTTCCTTGTTCAGAACGACGGGAGCCTTGTCGTGCATCTTATAGAACTCGCGGGCCTTTGCAATGACCTCGGGAGAAGTCTTTTCGCCGCCGCAGATCTCGATCAGTGGAAGAAGATAGGCCGGGTTGAAGGGATGCCCGACAATGATGCGCTCGGGGTGCTGTGCGCCTTCGGCAATCTTGGTGACGCTCATACCGGAGGAGGAAGAAGCGATGATGGCGTCCTCGGGGAGATACTTCTCCATTACGGCGATCATCTCGTGCTTCTGATCCATGTTCTCAGCGCCGTTTTCCTGAACGAAATAGACGCCGGTGAAAGCCTCGGCCGGGTCGGTCGTGATGTGGATCTTTTCCCAGACCTTGGCCGCGTCATCGACGATGCCGTATTTGACATAGGAATCGATGGGACCCTGGATCTTGGGCAGCGCGCGCTCGTTGGAAGCCTCAGAACGGACATAGACGTTTACGTCGAGTCCCTTGAGAGCAAAATATGCCGCAAAGCCGCCGCCGATGGTGCCGGCGCCGTACATTGCGATGGTTTTGATGTCAGAGACGTTCATGTGTTGGAGTCCTTTCTCTGTTATACTTAAATCAGGGGGCGTCATAAAAATATGGCGCCCCCATGTCAGGCTGACGTCAGCCTAATGGTTATACAGTTTTATCAGCCGATGTTGGTCAGGCCGCCATCAGGATAGATGGAAGAGCCGGTGACGAAATCGGAGGCGGGGGAGGCGAGGAACAGGACGGAGCCGACGATGTCGATCTCACGGCCGATACGCATTGCGGGCTGACCGGCGGCGATGTTGTCGCGGGTCTTCTCATCGGGGGGCAGGAGGCCGACCATCATCGGAGTGTAGGTGATGGTGGGACCAACAAGGTTGACCTGAATGTTGGGACGCAGGTCGGAAGCAAAGGCCTTGGTCAGCATTTCAACGGCGCCCTTGGTGGTGTTGTAGGGGACGTTGCCGTTGCCGCCGTTGGCGACAGCGCGGATACCGCGGACGGAGCCGATGTTAACGATCTTGCCGTAGCCCTGGTTCGGGGTGGCCTTGCCGTGCTCATAGGTGGCGGGGTCGATCTTCTCAACGCCCTCGGGCAGGTTATTTTCCTTCATCCAGTTGCCGAAGTATTTGCAGGTGTACATCATGGAGGTCACGTTGGTGTCGAGCATGCCCTTCCAGACATTGGTGTCGATCTCCCAGGAGAACATTTTCTTGTTGTATCCCTGAGAGTTGACAAGAATGTCGCATCCGCCGAGACCCTCGGCGCTCACGACGTAATCACGGAAAGCGACGACGGCGTTCTCGTCGGTGGCATCGCAGGCGTAGTACTTAACAGCGACGCCTTCTGCTGCGGTAGCCTTGATGTCCTCGCAGGCTGCCTTCAGAGCATCTTCACGGCGGGAAGAAATGCAGACGTCAACGCCGTTTGCGGCCAGAGCGGTGGCGATGGCCTTGCCGAAACCGCCGGCTCCGCCGACGACGACAGCCTTCTTGCCGCTGATATCAAACATTTTTGTAAGATCTCCACTATAAACTTTGGGCATGACAGTACGCTCCTTTTAAATAAATTTATGTATTGCGGGCCGGAGAGGGGATTCTCCCTTCCCGGATGGGAATCGTCTTTTGAACTCAGAATGCGTTGTACCAGTCGGGCTCGTTGCTGTGCTCGAACTCGTAGGGGTTGGGGATCTCGCCGGACTCGACCTTCTTGAACCATGCAGCGGCGTTTGCCGGCATGTTGTTCCAGGATTCGAAGGTCTGCGGAGCTTCCATATCCTTGGTGGCGTAGCGGTAGTCGTTGACACGGCTGATGTATTTCTCATCCTGCTGAGAGGAGTTCTCGTCGCCAAGCTCGCCGGCGGCGATGCGCAGCAGGGAACCATACTGCTCGGAAACGGTGTGCAGCTTCAGATCCTCGACAAGCAGCTTCTGGAGAGGACGCTTGGCCAGGTCGGACATGATGCAGCGGTTCTCATAGCTCATGCGCTTCCACATGCGTGCGATCTCCCAGGCGCGCTCAACGGCCTTGCCCTTGGGAACGACTTCGCTGACCATGCCGGCGTCGAGCATCTGCTGAGCAGTGATCTGACGGCTGGTCATCATGTAGTAGTTGCCGCGCTTGGTGCCGAGATAGTGCTGGGCCATAAGTCCCATGCCGTCGCCGGGAACAAGGCCGCCCTGAGCATGGGGAACCTCGATCTTGGTGTCCTCGGTGACGAGGGTGACATCGCACAGGAAAGCGGAATCCCAGTGGAAGCCGGGGCCGGGCATGGCGCCGATGGTGGGAACGGAAAGGTCAAAGATCATGTTCTTGATGAGGTTGGTATCATCGAAATACTGGTGCTGGAAGCGCTGAGTGGGAAGTTCGGCATAGGTTTCCCAGCCGTTGGCGTCGGACTCGATCATCCAGTTGTCGCCGATGTGGGTGAAGATGATGATCTCGTTTTTCCAGTCGAGGGAGAGGACGCGGGTGAGCTGGCTCATGGCGCGGTGAGACATACCGCTGTGGTGCATGGGACCGTCATTGGTCTTCCAGGTGACCTGAAGGATACCGTCCTCACGATAAAGGTCGGCAAAATCCTTGAACCACTCCTTGTACTCTTCGAGCTCGGGGAGCTTCACATAATCAGCCAAAGGTTTTCCCATTATAAATCCTCCTATAAAATAGTTTTACTGAATTATATATCAACATGCGGGGCGGTCCGCCGCCGCATGTCAATTGCTTGCTGAATGGCGGGACGATCATTCCTTGCGGCTGTCGTTTTCCGTTATCTTGCGGAAAATCTCTGCCGCGAAGGTCTTTTCCTCGTCGGTAAGGCCATTGAAAACGATCTCCGGCTCGCCGCTCATGAAAGTGTCCAGCTTTGCGAAGATCTCGGCGCCGCGCTCTGTCAGGCGGATGTTGTTTGCGCGGCTGTTGTCCTTTGCGGTGAAGCGGACGACAAGACCGTCGCGCTCCATGCGGTCGAGCATGATGCTGATAGTTGCGGGTGTGACCTGACGGAATTTTGCAAGTTCGTTCTGTGTCAGACTTCCGTACCGGCCGAGAACGGATATAACGCCGCCCTGACCGTTGCTGAGCCCGAGTGCAGAGAGCTGTCTGTCCATGTACGCGGTGTGGGCGCGAACCATGTCCGTGAAAAGGTTGAGAAGCTCTTTGTCGTTCATGAGGGCCTCCAAAATCAGATGTTTAGCCAGCTAATTAGCCGACTAACAACAGTATAGTTACTCATTTGCGAATTGTCAAGAGCGGAGGGGACCTATAATGTTAAAAAACGTGTTTTTCATTGTGCAAATTATGAAAAAACAACCTCCCAACAAAATGTTGGGAGGCAGATTATACAAAAAATATATGAGAATGATGGACAATAATGTAAACAGATCAATCTCTGCGCCGCTTTGACGGACGCTTTTCATACAGCCGGTTGCCGCTCATACGGCTGTCGGAATCCTGCATGAACTGCTTGAGCTTATCCTCAAAGCTCTTGTCGGCGGTCTGACCGTAAATCTCGCCGGGGGCAGACCTCGGGGCAGAGCGCGGGGCGCTGTTCTGCCGGGGGAAGGACTGCCGCTGCGCAGGAGCGCTTCGGCGCGTCTCATGCGCTGGAGTGTCAACGGCCTTTTTGATCGAAAGGTTGATCTTGCCCTCGGGCGTTATGCCGACGACCTTGACTTTGACCTGTTGACCGACAGTCAGATATTCGTTGATGTCATTAACATAGGTGTTCGCGATTTCGGAGATATGTACAAGTCCGCTCGTTCCGTCCGGCATGGTAACGAAAGCGCCGAATTTTGTGATGCCGGTCACTTTGCCCTCGATGATGGCTCCCAGCTCAGCCTGCATAAATGTTGTCCTGTCCTTTTATTTATAGATTTTTCAGTTTCCGACGTCGTAGAATATTTTCTCACCCGGCTTGACAAGGCCGAGCTTGTCCCTTGCGATATCCTCTATCGTGGAGTCATCGGCGCTGTGCTCTATCTCGTAGCTGAGCCCTGCGTTTTCCAACTCCGCGCGGGACACCTCTTCCTCCAGCTTTGCCTGATACGCCTCTGCCTGAGCGAGCCTTGATTTCAGACTCAAAAGGCTCACAATAGCATAAGCTGCCAGAGCAATTATCACTATTTTCGTAAAAATGCCCGTCTTTCTGAGCTTCATGCGAAAAAGCCTCCGTTTCGTCTGGCCGGGTTGGATGAAAAATTCCCAGTCTGAAAAACTTACTCAAAATTATTGTAAACCATTTCTTAGAAAAAGAAAAGAGTTTTTTTATACAAAAGATAATCATTTTTGCTGTCGTTTTGAACGGATAAAGGCAAAGTGTGAGAAGTCTTGAAAGACCGTGGGTCAAAAGTGTGCAAAGCCGAAGCCAGAACCGGCTGAGCGTGTATGCATATATGACTGCGCCCAGACAGACGAATGCGAGCATATATATCCGAAGCTCGCCGCGGCCCTCGCTCATTCCGAAGGTGAAAAGTGCGAGACCGACCGGGACCCAGAATATGACATCGAACAGAAACAGAAGCCAGAACGCGCGGGTCCGTATGCGGAGGGCCTTTATAAAGTCGTAGTATAACCCGAAGCCCACGCCCAGCGCCATGCTGTAAAGTGAGACTGCGAGCTGATAGGACACGGGCTGCGCCATATTATTTGAACAGCCGCGTCCAGAGGCTTCCTCCGCTGACGGATTCTTCATACCGCAGTCCGGTAACAAGTCCGTCGATCGTGACCTCTCCTGCGTCCAGGCTCAGCTTGCCGACGTGCAGGTCGTCGCCGTCAACAATAAGCCTTCCCTGAGTTGTCTGGATAACGACTTCCGAGTCGTCGAAGCTGTCCACGCTCTCAACTCCGGAAACGCTCATGTGTCCGCGCTGCTCCATGATGACCCTGTGAGCGGGCCGGGTCTGCCTTGAGCTTTCTTCATATGACATGACGATCCCTCCTGATTGCTGATACTGGATTATATGAGCCGGGGCGGATAATAGAACGAAAACAGCCGCTCCGCTGCCGCTGTTTTCATTGCCAAAAGAGAAAAAGCGGGGTATAATGTGTGGCATAACAGAAGAGCTTGGAGGTTATGCAATGTATAAGACTCTGAAAAGAACGAGCTTCCGCGCAATACTTCCCGGATTTGTAATAACTCTGCTGTGCGCTGTTATCGCCCTTGCGGCCGCAGCGCCCTGCCTTGCCGCACTTTCCGGCGGCGCTTCGGAGCTGGACGCATCGGTGAAGGCCGGCGAAGCGGTGCGCTTTGATTCGATGATGGTGGTAGCAGGCTTTGCCAGCGCTTCGAACGCAAGCGGAGAAACGGTCAGGACCTATTATATGATCGATCTCGGCGGCGGAAAATTCATGGCGATGGAGGCTTCGCCAAAGTATGACGGCGTGCTCAGCGGCGCGCTGAAGCAGTCGGAGGGCTATTACCACACACATACGATAGATTCTCTCTCGCCCATGGGGGAGATAAGCGGGACCGCCGCGGATATGGATGACGAAACTTATGGTTTTCTCCGTCAGGGGCTCGACTCTGCCGGGCTTGACGGAGAGATAGTCCCTATTACCGTAATACTCGGAAAGGTCGGCTATCTTTCGGGTACGGCGTTTACCGTGATACTGTGCATCGGGCTCATAATGCTTGCCGCGGCGGCTGCGGAACTGGCGCTGGCATTCAGCGGTATCTGGCAGAAAAAGGCGCGTGAATATGCTGAAAGCCTGTATTCGCCGGAGGAGATTGCGGCGGATTTTGAAAACGCCGAGGTGTTCGACCATGCCCGTCTGGGCGATAAGATGCTGTGGTATCAGCTCGGACCAAGGACACGGTGCGCGGCGGTCGATGGGCTGCTTTGGGGCTTTGACCGCATAGACGGGCGGGTGCTGGGATCAAGGAGGTATTCTCTCTACCTGTATGATTCAAACGGCGTTTGCCATGACATACGCACAAAAACCGAAGAGGAACGCCGTCCGATAGCCGATGCAGTCGCGGAAAAGGGCTATCCGTTTATATTCGGCTATTCACAGGAACGCGCGGGACTGTTCGCGCGCGACCGCGCCGCGTTCAGACGCATGGCGGAGGCGGCGATAAGAAAATAAGTCTCAAAAGCATGAAAAAAGAACTGCTTCGAATTATCATTCGGAAGCAGTTCTTTTTTATGTTTTTATGCTCAGCAGAGCGTGGAGCCGACAGGCGTGTCGTCCGGGAGGATGACAAGGTGAAGCTCGTCGCCTTTCTCGGCTGAGAGCAGCATTCCGTTGGATTCCTGTCCCATCATCTTGCGCGGGGGAAGATTGGTGCATGCCAGAACAGTCTTTCCGACCAGCTCTTCAGGCTTGTAGTATTTTGCGATGCCGGAGAGTATCTGGCGCGGCTTTCCGCTGCCGTCGTCGAGCGTGAACTTTAGAAGCTTTTCGCTCTTCTTCACGTTTTCGCAGGTCAGAACGCGGCAGACGGTCATACGCACCTTGGAAAATTCGTCAATGGTGACGGTGGGGATCTCCGGCTCCGGCTCGGCCGCGGGCGCGTTCTTTGCCTCGATCTCCGCGAGCGCTTTCTTCATGTCGATACGGGCGAAGAGTATTTCCGCCTTGCCGATCGTGTGCCCGGCGGGAAGCGCGCCGAAGGAAGAGAGACTGTCAAAGCTGCACGGCTCTATGGCGAGCTGCTCGAATATCTTGCGTCCGGTGTCGGGCAGGAAGGGGGTCAGAAGCGTCGCCGCAAAGCGTATGGTCTCCAGCAGATTATAGAGCACGGTGTCGAGACGGGCCTTGTTTGCCTCGTCGCGTCCAAGCACCCAGGGCTGGGTCTCGTCGATATACTTGTTTGCGCGGCGCAGGAGCGTGAATATCTCATCTATCGCGTCGGCAACGCGCAGCTCGTTCATTTTCTTTTCGACCTTTGCCGGAGTCGCGAGACAGAGCTCGATAAGCTCATCGTCATATTCTCCGCCGCAGGAATGATCGGAAAGAACGCCGCCGGAATACTTGTGGCACATGGTTATCGTGCGGTTTACAAGGTTTCCGAGCACGTTTGCAAGGTCGGAGTTGATGCGTTCGATCAGAAGCTCATGAGAAAGAACTCCGTCGTTTGCAAAGGGTATCTCGTGCAGCATGTAATACCGCACAGCGTCGACGCCGAACATATCCACCAGATCGTCGGCGTATATGACGTTGCCCTTGGATTTGGACATCTTTCCGTCGCTCATCAGGACCCAGGGATGACCGAAAACCTGTTTGGGCAGCGGCAGACCGAGCGCCAGCAGCATGATGGGCCAATAGATCGTATGGAATCGAAGAATGTCCTTGCCGATGAGGTGTATGTCCGCGGGCCAGTATTTTTTGAAGCCCTCGCCCCAGTCCCCGTCCACATCGTAGCCGAGATTGGTTATATAGTTGGACAGAGCGTCGATCCAGACATAGATGACGTGCTTGGGATCAAAATCGACGGGGATGCCCCATTTGAAGCTGGTTCGGGACACGCACAGATCCTGAAGACCCGGCTTGATGAAGTTGTTCACCATCTCGTTCTTGCGGGCCTCGGGCTGGATGAACCCGGGGTGATCCTCGATGTACTGCATGAGCTGATCGGCGTATTTGCTCATGCGGAAGAAAT
>CAKSWM010000034.1 GCA_934511545.1 uncultured Oscillospiraceae bacterium
GCCGTGAAACGCCCGCTCACTGTTCGGAAAGCCTCATCACGATATAGTGAATAACTATATCGTGCGAAGGGACGTCCCGCCCCGTAAAGACTCTCGGCCTTTGCGCTTTCATATATCTGTCCGTTCGGATCGGAAGCAACAATATTCTTTAATACTATATCATAGTAAGGCAAAAATACACTATTTTTATATATAAAAATCGCGATGAATTTATGACTAAGTTCATCGCGATTTTTTGTACAATTTGACGTTTTTGTTTCAGCTATGCTTTTTTTCACAAAATTTATTGCGTTAAATCGGATTTATCCGTCTGTTTTTGTCCGCCGTGCTTTGTATCAGTATCTGTAATACCCGTCTTCATAATCCTCGGCATCCTTCGGCATATCGCGGCTTTCCGCGACAAGCGTTCCCTCTGCGCCGCAGTTTATACACTTGCCGAAATAGTCCTCGCTCATGTTCTCAAGCGTATACTTGAACTTCGTTCCGCACTCTGGGCAGACATAAAACATCCAGTATGGTCCCCATGTCATGGCTTTTTCTCCTTTTTCAATCGAGCTTGAGGTCGCCTTCCTTTATCCAGCCGAGCCTGCGGCAGAGAAGGCCGAGAGCCCAGCAGATCACGGCGGGCAGCACAAGGCAGATAAGTATGAGTCCCGCCCAGTCCATCACGCCGGGAGTTATGGCCTGAGCTCCGTTTGCGATAGCCT
This sequence comes from uncultured Oscillospiraceae bacterium, assembly GCA_934511545.1. Taxonomy (GTDB): domain Bacteria; phylum Bacillota; class Clostridia; order Oscillospirales; family Oscillospiraceae; genus CAKSXP01. The sequence goes on from CAKSWM010000034.1 coordinate 708, forward strand.
GTTCGCTCGGCTCCAGCCAGCCGGTCCAGACGCCGATCGGCCCAACCATTCCGCAGGTGCCCATGCCGGAGGAAACGGCGGAGCCGTTCATCTCAAGCTTAAAAACACATGTGGCGATGGGCCCCGTGATTGCACTGGTCACTATCGCGGGCAGCCAGATGCGCGGGTTCCGGACGATGTTGCCCATCTGGAGCATCGAGGTCCCCAGACCCTGAGAGATCAGCCCGCCCCAGCGGTTCTCGCGGAACGACATGACGGCAAAGCCGACCATGTTCGCACAGCAGCCGGCAACGGCGGCTCCCCCGGCAAGCCCGGTGAGGCCGAGCGCGGCGCATATCGCCGCGGAAGAGATCGGCAGCGTGAGCGCAATGCCGACGACGACGGAGACGAGAACACCCATGAGGAAGGGCTGAAGTTCGGTCGCCCACATGATAATATTGCCGACCCAGCTTGCCGCAGTGCCTATCGGCTTTGCTATCAGTGCGGAAAGCCCGACGCCGATAAATATCGTGACCAGCGGTGTTACCAGTATGTCGATCTTGGTCTCCTTGGAGACTGCCTTGCCCATCTCTGCGGCGATGATCGCGATTATCAGCACCGCCAGAGGGCCGCCAGCCCCTCCCAGGGAGTTGGCCGAACTGCCGACCGCGACCAGCGAGAACAGGACCAGCGGGGGACACTTGAGCGCATATCCGATGGCGACCGCCATAGCCGGTCCGCTCATGGAGGAAGCGAAGCCGCCTATCGTGTTAAGAAACGGCAGCGAACACTGCGTTCCGATCGTGTTGAGGATCGTTCCGATCAGGAGAGAGCAGAAAAGGCCCTGAGCCATAGCGCCGAGCGCATCGACTCCGTAGCGTTTGGCAGAGATCACAATATCCTTCCGCGCCATGAATTCCTTAATCTTTGACATATTTCTTCGGTTCCTCTCTTATTTATTGCCGCTTCTCAGCAGCTCATTTTTGATGTTCCAGAGTTTCTGTGAAAGATCAACATAATAATTATGCGGGTTGTCAAAGCGCTTTACCTCGTCCCAGAGCGTATCCACCTGCTGCCTGCAATAAGACTGTATCTCGTCAAGAGTGGGCCTGTTGTAGACAAGCTTTCCGTTTTTGAAAATAGGTACCATCAGCTCCCGCGCCTCGAAATTATAGACCTCTTTCTCCTTCCAGGTCGCTTCGGGATCGAAGATGACTATATTCTGAGAGTCGTCCACCGTCTCGTCCCAGACGCAGAGATAGTCGGCTATCGCCTTTCCCGTGTCCCGGCCATAGAAGCGGTAAAGCTTCTTGAAATGCGGATTGGTTATCTTGATAACATTTTCGCTGACCTTGATTTTCGGGATGATGTTGCCCTCGTCATCCTCCACGGCCGCAAGCTTGTAAACTCCGCCGAACACGGGATCGCTCTCCGCCGTGATGAGTCTTTCTCCGACGCCGAACATGTCAATGCACGCTCCCTGCTGGAGTATGTCCTGAATGATAAACTCGTCCAGAGAATTGGAAACGGATATCCTGCATTCGGGCCAGCCGGCGTCGTCGAGCATTTTGCGTGCGCGCCGCGTCAGATATGCCATATCGCCGGAATCGAGCCTTATCCCGCACTTTGTTATGCCGCGCGGACGAAGCACCTCGTTGAACGCACGAATAGCGTCCGGAATACCGCTTTTGAGCGTGTTATAGGTATCGACCAGCAGGACCGCGTTGTCCGGATATATCTCGCAATAGGTCTTGAAAGCCTCATACTGAGAGTCGAACATCTGAACCCAGGAGTGGGCCATCGTCCCGCCCGCCGGAACGCCGAACATCTGGTCGGATATCGTGCACGCGGTGCCGTTGCAGCCGCCGATATATGCCGCGCGCGCACCGTATATCGCGCCGCTTGCGCCCTGTGCTCGGCGGGAGCCGAACTCGAGCACGGTTCTTCCCTGTGCTGCACGGACGATCCTGTTCGCCTTGGTTGCGATCAGGGTCTGGTGGTTTATTGTCAGGAGCAGATATGTCTCCAGCAGCTGCGCCTGTATCGCCGGGGCGCGGACGGTTATGAGCGGTTCCTTCGGGAAAACGGGAGTTCCCTCCGGCACGGCGTATATATCTCCGGTGAATTTAAAATCTCTCAGGTACTCAAGAAATTTTTCGGAAAAGCAGCCGCGTGAGCGCAGATATTCGATGTCCTCTGCGGAAAAATGCAGATCATTTATATAATCTATCGCCTGTTCAAGTCCAGCCGCAATGGCAAAACCGCCCTTGTCCGGAACGGTCCGGAAGAACAGGTCAAAATACGTCATTCTGTCGCTGTATCCGCTTTCAAAGTAGCCGTTTCCCATGGTGAGCTCATAAAAGTCGCACAGCATGGTCATATTGGCTTCGTTTTTGAAATCCATAACATAACCTCATTTCGGAATTGGTTGTCGCCCGGGGGTTCTTACACTTTGCTGTGTTATATTATAGTAGCCATGAAAAGTCAAATCAATAGTTTCGTGGATTTTTAATTGACAACATTTTGACTGTTAACAAATTGTTTTTGAAATCGACAGGAATTTCAGGTATACTAGGATCATATAATGCTCAGTTTGACGAAAGGAGGCCTTTTATGGATAACATACAGGCAGGAAAAAAGAGAATACCCCGCATCGAGAGCAGGCTGCGCCGCCACATCGTCGAAATGCCGCCGGAAATACGCAAATGCAGCGGCATCGTGATATGGGGCAGACGCATCAAATCGCTCGTCTTTACAACGGACATCGCCATAATCCGCAACTGCGACGCGGACGCTGTGCTGGCCGTCTATCCCTTTACTCCCCAGCAGGTCATATCCGACGCGATCATCGCCGGTTCATCCATCCCCGTTTTCTGCGGCGTCGGCGGCGGAACGACACAGGGGCTGCGCTCTGTCACGCTCGCGATGGACGCCGAGGCTCAGGGCGCAATGGCTCTGGTAGTCAACGCTCCGATGTCCAACGAAAACATAACCCAGATCTCAAAGACGGTCGATATCCCGATAGTCGTGACGGTACTTAACGAACAGACGGACATTCAGGCAAGACTCGACGCGGGAGCAAGCATCCTCAACGTCTCCGCGGCGGCGGACACTCCGGAGCTTGTGCGCAGCATACGCTCGCGTTTCCCGGATGTTCCGATAATCGCTACCGGCGGCCCTACCGCCCAGAGCATAACCCGCACGGTCGAGGCCGGAGCCAACGCCATAAGCTATACGCCTCCTACAACTAAAGAACTTTTCACAAGCATGATGGAAGATTATCGCAGCCGGTAATGCTTTTTACCAAATTTATATCAGGCGCTTGATTTTTTCAGCCGCCTGATATATCTTTATTTATATATGTCTTAAACTTTTCTTTGGAGGATAACCACAATGCCGATCTCAAAAGAGAGAGCGGCCGAGCTCACAGAGCTTTGCCGTGTATTTCGCATCGACGTGCTGACGGCGATCCATGCGGTCCAGTCCGGTCATCCGGGCGGCAGCCTTTCCGTCTGCGAAATTCTGACGCTTCTGTATCAGGAGCGCATGAACGTAAGTCCCGACAGGGCGAATGACCCCGACCGCGACCGCCTTATACTCAGCAAGGGACATGCGGCCCCCATGCTTTACCGCAACCTCGTTGAAAAGGGCTTTCTGCCCAAGGATTCAATGAGCACTCTTCGCCAGACGGGCAGTCTGCTTCAGGGTCACCCCAGCACCCACACTCCCGGTGTTGAGATGCCCGCCGGCCCGCTCGGCCTCGGCCTCGCCGCCGCACAGGGAATGGCCCTCGGTCTCCGCATGAACGGCAGTCCCGCCCGCGTTTACGCCATCCTCGGCGACGGCGAACAGGACGAAGGCGCCGTTTGGGAAGCCGCGATGAGCGCCCCCAAATTCAAACTCTCCAACCTCACCGCCGTCATAGATTACAATAAGGTACAGCTCGACGGTCCCGTTTCCGAGGTCATGCCTCTCGGCGATCTGCCCGCAAAGTGGCGCGCCTTCGGCTGGAACGTCATCGAGTGCGACGGCCACAGCATCGAGGCTCTGTCCGACGCCTTCGACGCCGCCGAGAGCTATGGCGAAGGCCCCAGCGTTATAATCGCCCACACCGTCAAGGGCAAGGGCGTTTCCTTCATGGAAGGGCAGGCCGGCTGGCACGGAAAGGCCATCGACGACGAGTCCTTCGCAAAAGCCATGGCTGAACTGGGAGGTGCAAACTGATGAGCAAATCGATTCGTGAAGAATACGGCATGATGCTGGCGGAGCTCGGCAACACCAACGAGGACATCGTCGTGCTGGACGCGGACCTTTCCGGTTCCACCAAGAGCGGCATTTTCTCCAAGGCCCACCCCGAAAAATTCTTCAACATGGGCATTGCGGAGTCCAACATGGTCTCCACGGCCGCCGGTCTGGCCACCACCGGCAAGATACCCTTTGTCAACACCTTCGCCGTGTTTATGTCCTCCATCGGCCTTATTGCCGCGCGGGGACAGGTCTGCTATGCAAACCTCAACGTCAAATTTGCCGGAGCTTACTGCGGACTTTCCGACGCTTTTGACGGTGCGTCTCATCACGCCACCGAGGATATCGCCATCATGCGCGCGCTGCCGAACATGAGCGTCATCGTCCCCAGCGACGCGCAGAGCAGCCGCTGGGCGACCGCCTATGCCGCGAAGCACCAGGGCCCCGTGTATCTGCGTCTTTCCCGCGATGTCTATCCCGACCTCTATCCCGCCGGAACGGAACTTGAATACGGCAAGGGCCGCATCGTCCGCGAGGGCAGCGACGTGACCGTCATCGCCTGCGGCATTCTCGTCCACAAGGCTCTCGAAGCGGCGGAAGCTCTCGAGACAGAGGGCATTTCCGTCCGCGTCGTCGATATGTACTCCATCAAACCCATCGACAGGGAGCTCATCCTGCGCTGTGCCGAAGAAACCGGCGCCGTCGTCTGCGCCGAGGAACACAATATCTACGGCGGTCTCGGCGGAGCCGTAGCCGAGGTTCTGGCCGAGGCGGGCGCCGGAGTGCCGACCGAGTTTGTCGGCATACGCGACACCTTTACCGAGTCCGGCCCGTACAAGGAGCTTCTCGCAAAATACGGCATCGACGCCGAAGGCGTCAAGTCCGGTATCCGGAAGGCTCTCAGCCGCAAAAAAGAAGAATAATTACATAAAAAAGTCTCTCGGATCGATCCGGGAGACTTTTTTATAAACAAAAACCGGCCGGGATCATCCGGCCGGTTTTCGCGTGTGTCAATTGAATACTGTGGAGGTGTAAGAAGAAAATGTCTTATCTGCGTACATCTATATTTAATTCCCGAATCCGAAGAAATCGGAGAACGGAGAGCCGCTTGCCTGCCACTGGTCCGAACCGGGGATCGTTTCCTCTTCGGTCCCGGTATCTGGCTCTGTCTCCTGTACACGGGGCTTTTCCTCGTCAAAGACGATGCTGAGCCGGATGTACTCGCCGGATCTGTATACCGTCAGGACCGCGCTGTCGCCCGCCTTATATGCCTTCTTTGCGGCGACGAGATCGGAAGAGCTGAGTATCTCCATATCATCGACCTTGGTGATTATATCGCCGACCTTCAGGCCCGCGGTGCCGGCACAGCTGTTCTCGTCAACTACGCTGACATATGCGCCCTCGACCATGTTGTAATACTCCGCTATGCTGGCGGACACGGTCGAAACGCTGATGCCGAAATATGCTTTGCCGCTGACATATCCGTTTGTGATAAGCTCGTTTGCAATGGATACCGCATCATTGATGGGTATCGCAAAACCTATGCCCTCAACGCCGGTGGAGCTATACTTGGCGGTAACAACACCAATGACCTCGCCCTTGCTGTTATAAACGGGGCCGCCGGAGTTGCCGCTGTTGACCGCAGCGTCGATCTGGAACATGTTGATAGTCGTTATAACGCCGGTCTGAGAATCGGTAGACGATATCTCACGGTCCAGAGCGGACACCATGCCCTTGGTCATCGTATATGCAAGCTCGCCAAGCGGATTGCCGACGGCATATGCCGTCTCGCCGACGACCATTGCATCGCTGTCGCCGATGGTGACGGGGTTGAGTCCCTCGGCGTCGATCTTCAGAACGGCGATGTCGTTATCCTTCTCAAAGCCGACTATGCTCGCGGTGTAGCTGTCGCCGTTATAGAGCATTACGGTTATGTCATAGCCGCCCTTATAGGCATCCTCGATCACATGGTAGTTGGTTATGATATATCCGTCCGCAGTCACGATAAAGCCGGAGCCGCTGACAGCACTCTGAGTGGTCATGCCGAAGCGGTTCGTGGAGATTATCTCCGTCGTGATACCGACGACCTGGGTGCAGGCCAGATCATACACGCTGGAGGCTTCGATGGATTCTTTTTCGTCCGCGGTACTCTGGATGGGGCCCGGAGTCACATTCTCGGCAGGGCTGTCCGGAACCTTGTCGTCCGGGTCGCTTGCAAGCCCGAGAGTGGAGTCCGGAGAAGGCGCTTCCACGGTGGGCGGCTCCTGAACGTTTCTGCCGAAGAGCGCCACTCCGCCGGCTCCGATGATGCCGCCGACAAGCGCGCAGACCAGACATACGGCAATGAGCTTGCCCATGGTGACGGAGCTCTTTTTCTCCTTCTTTTCGCGGCGCTTTTTTGCGTTGTCCGTCTCCGAATAATAATAGCGCGGGGTCCCGGGGCGATTCTCGCTCACGGGAGTGTAGCTTGCCTCCGCATAAGCGCTCTGTTTCGGCGGCACATAGCGGTATTCGCCGCTGCCGTCGGGCTCATTTATGTTATCAGTTACCGGATCGGCGGCGCTGTTTTCAGGAACTCTATTATTGCCGTCCCCATAATAAGGATTATCGTTGTTTCTTTCATTGGGGTCAAACATTTTTGTTTCCTCCTTGCCTTTTATATTGGCTCTTGCTTTGATGGTCATATAATAATGATAATTTATGTCCTGCATATGAACAGAATTATAAAAAAATAAAAACAAAGCTTCATAAACTGTGAACAAAAAAGCAGCCCATCGCCGGATGACGGCGTCGGGCTGCCTGTTGGCTTGCTCCTGCAAATCAAAGACCGAACTTCTTGTTGAACTTTTCAACGCGGCCGCTGGTATCGACCAGCTTCTGCTTGCCGGTGAAGAAGGGATGGCACTTGGAGCAAATTTCGACCGTGATGTTCTTTTTGGTGGAACCGGTCTCTATAACATTACCGCATGCACACTTGATAGTGGTCGGCTGGTAATCGGGATGAATTCCTGCTTTCATTTGTGTTTTCTCCTCATTTAAAGCTGCCTTGATTGGAACACGTTCCGGATACAAAGCGCAATTGGTATTGTAGCATATGCATTTGGCTTTGGCAAGTCCTTTTTTCCTTGAAAAACCGAATTATTTTACAGCTGTTCCATTATGCTTCCGGCGATTTCAAGGCATATTCCGGAGGCTTTTTCCATTTCCCGCAGGAACTCATCCGTCCCGCCAGTCAGTCCGTCGGAGACGGTCTTGATCAGCAGGCAGGGAACCCCGCTCCTGTTGCAGGTCAGGACGATACCGGCCGCCTCCATTTCGCATATTTCCGCGCCGAAACGGGCGTTAAGATCGCGCTTTGCCTCCGCGGAGGCGATGAATTTATCGCCCGATGCACAGATGACGCCCTTAAGCTCCGGCCTTATCGCCCTTGCCCTGCGCACCAGTTCCTCTGTCGTCGGGATAAACGGACTTGGGTACATTATATACTGTCCGGGCACGCAATTGTCCCAATCGTGCGTGTCGTAATCGTAATGCACCACGCTCTCGACAACGCAGGTGCGCGTCCTTTCCATTTCGGCGGTCAGTCCGCCGACAACGCCGTAGTTGATTATCATATCAACTCCGAAAACGCTTATAAGCACCTGGGTGCCGGCGCTCGAGGCGATCTCTCCCGCTCCGGAATTGAGAACGTAAAGCTCATAATTCTCAAAGCCGTACACAAGGACGGGAAAGCCGAAGCTCCTGATCCGTTCCCGCGGCTCTCCGTAGCGCGAAAGCAGCGCGGCCATTTCCACCGCGACTACCATTCCTATCTTTTTCATGCCTTACCTCCGTATCGTGACCGCCTGTCCGCAGCGCAGAAAATACAGCACGGTCTCCCGGACGGGCAGTCCGAGAATGCGTTCCATCGCCTCCGCATAGGCATCCAATTGCCCCGTGTAATACTCCGCGCGCTGCTGTATGGTCTCTTGGGTTACATAATCCGTCTTATAGTCAATTATAGTTAACTCTCCATGCTCTTCGATGCAGCAGTCCACCACACCCTGCAAAAGCAGGCTTTCGTCCTCTACCCCGTCATAGAATTTCCCGGCCGGGCACAGCAGCGAAAACCGGAACTCCCGGCGCACCGCATCCGCTCTCAGCACGCGCTGTCCGATCTCCGAGACGAAAAAGCCGCGTATCATCTCCGGGTCCACGGCCCGCGCCTGTTTTTCCGTCAGAAAGCCGAGCTTTTCCAGTCTTTCGATCTCGCTTTGTATCTCTTCGGCGCTTCCCGCTCGGGCAAAGTCCATGTGCTGCATGACAAGGTGCGCCGCAACGCCGCGCTCGGTTCCCGTCAGCGGCCTGTCCGCACGGGCAAAGTCCGGCATACGGAAGGTCTTTCCCGGAGTCGGAGCCAGCTCCTGCGCGTCCGGGACGGTCTCGTGCCGTCCCTTCAGTTCCGTCGCCGTCAGCTTTGAAGGCAGCGCGCAAGCTTCCCTGTTTTCATACACAAACGCAAGCTTCCGCTCCAGTTCGCTCACAAGCTCCGGATCCGGCCCGTTGCCGGTTCTCTCTTCTCCCGGCTCCGGCGGAGCAGCCGTTTCCGGCTCCGGCGTTGAGAGGATAATGCTTTCGTTCCCACTCAGCGAAGCGAGCGCCAGCCACTCCGAAAACGACTGGCAGCCGAGCAGTGTCTCCGGACTGACAGGCGTTTCCGCTTCCGCGCGGAGCTTTTCCAGCTTTTCCTCCGGAAACTTCCAGACGCAGGAGAAAAACAGCCTCTCCTGCGCGCGCGTCGCGCCGACATAGAGAACGCGCATCTCCTCGGACAGCGTCTCGCGTCTTATCCGGGCGCTTATGGCTCTGCGGGCCGCGGTCGGATATTCCGTGCGGCGGGCAAGGTCCGTATACTTCGGCCCCAGTCCAAGCTCTGAGTGCACGAGCACCGCCCCCATCGTATCGCTGCTGTTGAAGCGGCGGGCCGTATCCGGGATGAACACATAGGGAAACTCCAGCCCCTTGGACTTGTGTATGC